>NZ_LNQO01000025.1:0-65534 GCF_001456905.1 Gordonia sp. SGD-V-85 | reverse complement strand
GTCAGCACCGACTCAGTGCGCGTGGGGTCCACCATCAACTCGGGATACACGTTATTCTTCACCTGCGAGGTGCCTTTCTTCTTGTGACTATTTGTTTGTGGTGAATCAATAATCACAAGGCAGACAGGCACTTTCGCGTATCACACGCCGAACACCAGCAACATCAGTGAAATATCCAGGCTCAGGGAGCACAGGGGGAGCGCATTGCTCGCGCCTCAGGGAGCACAGGGGGAGCGCATTGCTCGCTCCTCAACTGACCCGCCCGGGCGGGTCACAGGTCGCAGCAGTCGCAACAATCGCAGCAGTCGCAGTCGTCGCAGACCGCGTCCTTGTACTTGTCGGTGAAGTGATTCCAGTGGTCGACGCAGCAGGCCTTGCCGAAGCACGAGACACCGATGAACGGCAGAATCCGTTCGTGGAACGATCGATTCGGTTTGAAGGGTGGCGGGTACGGCCACTCGGTCGGATAGCCGAACGGCCGGTGCGGCGGCCACTGGGTGCGCGAGTCGGCGACCACCGAAGGGGCCTCCGCGTGCGGGTGCATGCGCTTGTGGATCGCGTGGCGCAGTCCGTCGAGCAACACCACCCGTAAGAGTCGGTCGTCGACGAGTTCGAGGTCGGCGTAGCGGGCCCGGATCGCGGAGGCGAGTCGCCGGCACTGCTCGAGCGCGGTCTCCGGCGACGTTCCGGTGGACCGGAGTGGGTTGTACCGTCCCTGCTCGGCGTCGGAGTCATAGTCGTCGACCGCGTCCAAGAGGTGCGCTATCCGGCCGAAATCGGCACCGATGTCGGAGAGCGCGGCCTCGTTGCGGGGTGCGTCGGCGAGTATCGCCGACGCGGAGAAGACCTGTGCCGCAGCCACTGCCGACGCCTGGGTGAGGTCGTCGAGGACGACGCTCGTCGACTCGATCTCGGCTTGACGCGAGAGCGTCGTCATCATGCCGTCCACATCGAGACGTCGGGCGACCTCGGTGTCGGCCGCGGCATTCCGGCGCAGGTGGCTCCCGGCATAGTCGGCGAGCTTCGCGCGTACCGGCCGACGGGGCGCCAGCGCGTGTCGCTGCTCGTTGCCGACGTCGGCCGCCTTCGCTGCGGCGAGGGTGAGGGAGGCGGTCGCGGCGAGGCGGACACCCGGTTCGTCGGCGGACACGACTGTCGCCGTGCGCATTCCGCGTAGGGGACACCGACCGGCCTCGGTGGAGGCGCACTCCGCCGCCGACTGGGACGCGGTGAGGATTGAGACCATCACCGCATCGGTGTTGACCGTCAACCTGCTCGACTGGCCGTGGTTGTCGCGTAGCGACAGACAGACCCCGCACAGGTGGGAGCGCCACTGGTCCATCAGGTCGTCGTCGAGTGCGTGCCGACATGGAGTGAGAACCCCGAACATTCGAGAATCAGACCACAGGCGGGGGGACCTCGCCAGGGGATTCATTCGTTCGGTGCAGGCGGCCCGATGTGCTCGCCTAGTCGCCGCCGACAACGCGGGCGCGGGCTACGAGCGTGGTTCGGAGCCATTCCGGCTCGCAGACCACGAAGTCGTGGTCGAACATCGACGCCCATAACGCGCGCGTGGCGTGGCGACGGTCGGCGAACCGGAGTCCGAGCCGGCATCGTCCTTCTGGTGGCCGGTCGAGATATGTTGCGGCGGCGATCGACTCGATCTGCTCGGCATCGTCGACCGAGCAGTCGATCACCACGTCGACGGGTTCGAAGGAGCGTCGGAACGCGTCACGATGCCGCTCCCAGATCTCGCCGAGGTCGACGTCCTCGGACCGGTGCGCCGGTTCGTCGAGGACGTCCACGTCGCTCATCCGGGAGACGCGGTACATGCGTTCCGCCGAGCCGGCGCCGTCGTGCGACGTGCTGCCGCGCGACGAGGTGGCGACGAGGTACCAGGTCTCGCCCGCCACGATGAGTCCGATCGGGTCGAGGACGTGCTCGCGCGGGGTGTGCGCACCCCGGCTGCGGTAGCTCACACGGATCCGTCGGCCCTCGAACACGGCGAGTTGTACGGCCTGGAGGCCGTCGAGGATCTCCGGGGTTCTGACGAAACCCTCCGGACGGACCAGAATCCGCTGCGCGGCGCGCACGGCATGACTCCGATGCGCCTCGGGCAGGGCGGCGGTCACCTTGCGCATGGCGCTGGTGAACGCGGGCGAGTCGACCCGTCCGGTACCGGCGAGCAACGACGTGGCCTCGTCGACGGTCAGTCCGGTGAGATCGGTGCGATACCCCGGTAACAACGCGAAGCCGCCGTGTCGGCCGCGCTCGGCGTAGACCGGCACGCCGGACAGCGACAGCGCGTCGATGTCGCGGAGCACGGTTCGTTCGGAGACCCCGAGCTCGGCGGCCAATACGGCGGCGGTCACCCGCTCGTGCTTCTTCAGCACCATCAGCAGGGCGATGAGACGTTCGGCGCGCACGATCATGATTCTCTCCCGAATACATGACAGGAGATGTCATGTATCGCGGATTCACTGGTGGCAGACCGACCAACCACCAGGAGAGGACATCATCATGACCGCAACCACACCAGAGGCCGTTCCCGCCCCAGCCGCACCCGTCGACCCCCGTCCCGCATTCCGAGTGGCAACTGGTTGGGTCACCGCACTGCTGACCGGGATCGCCGACGATCAGCTGGATGCGCCCACTCCCTGCGAGGACTTCGACGTCCGGACACTCTCGGCGCACGTCGTGGCGACCGCCGAGCGTGCCCGGGCACTCGCCGACGGACTCGACGTCCGAACGATGCGGACGATCGCCGAGCAGCACGACGCTGCCACCTACTCCGCACTGGTCGAGGCCGCCCTGGAGGGATGGTCCGATGATGCGTCGCTGACCCGCATGGTCCAGGTGCCGTGGGGTGAGGTACCCGGCGCGGGCGCGCTCTGGGGTTATGTCAGCGAGACGCTCGTGCACGGCTGGGACCTCGCCGTTGCCACCGGGCAACCCGCGGAAGCAGATCCCGCGACGGCCGAGGCGACGCTCGCGGTCGCGCAGCAGTTCATCCCGGCCGAGATCCGCACCGACCCCAACGTGCCGTTCGGCGTCGTCGTCGAACCCCGCCCCGGCGCCGGACCCACTGAGCGACTGGCCAACTGGACCGGCCGGGACCCCGCGGGCTGGTCCCCGGCTTCGTGATCCGAAAGAAGCGAACCCCGTGGCTCCCTGAGCTTGCGGAGGTCGCGTCACGAAGGGTCTGGCGACCGAGGTTGCGAGCGTGACGGCCCCCTGCTCCCTGAGGTGCGAGCGAAGCGAGCCACGAAGGGTCTGGTGAGATGCCCTGCCGCCCTTCGTGGCTCGTCGCTATCGCTCCTCACACCTCAGGGAGCGGAGGATCTTGCGCTCCTCACACCTCAGGGAGCGGAGGATCTTGCGCTCCTCGCACCTCAGGGAGCGGAGGATGTTGCACCTCGGGAGAGCAGAAGGTGTTGAGCGATCAGCGGGCCGGCTCGCAGATGACCACCGGGATCGTTCGTTCCGTCCAGGCGGCGTAGGTGTCGTAGTCGGCGTAGGTGTCGACGAGATCGGGCCAGAGCTCGGCGCGCTCGGCATCGGTGGCGGTGCGCGCCACGAGGTCGTGCTTCTCCTTGCCGATCTGGATGGTGACCTGCGGGTTGTCCCGGAGATTGAGGTACCAGGCGGGGTTCTTCGCCGAGCCGCCCTGGGAGGCGACCACGACGAAGGAGTCCCCGCGCCGCAGGTAGATAAGCGGCGCGGTGCGCGGCTGTCCCGACTTGCGCCCGATGGTGGTCAGCAAGCACACCGGCGCGGGCTTGCGCAGACCCGCACCGACCCGCCAGGTGCCCCCGACACGACCACCGGTGGCCTTGTACAGCGCGGTGTTCGCCTTCGACCCCAGTTTGATGATCTTGCTGACGATCGGCGAATCCAGTTGCGCGGGCTTGTTGTTCGGGTCGAGTGCGGGCATCAGATGCGCTCGATGATGGTGCCGGTGGCCATGGCGCCGCCGGCGCACATCGTGACCAGCGCGGTCTGACCGTCCCGACGCTCCAGTTCGTGCAGCGCGGTGGTGATCAGGCGAGAGCCGGTGCTGCCCACGGGGTGTCCCAGGGCGATGGCACCGCCGTTCACGTTGACCTTGTCCAGGTCGGCGCCGTGGACCTGGGCCCAGCTGAGTACCACGGACGCGAACGCCTCGTTGATCTCGACGATGTCGATGTCGGACAACGACATTCCCGACTTGGCCAGGACGCGCTCGGTCGCCTGGACCGGACCGTCGAGGTGGAAGGACGGCTCCGCGCCGACGAGCGCCTGCGCCTTGATGCGTGCGCGCGGTGTCAGGCCCAGCTCGCGTGCCCGGGACTCGTCCATGATGAGCACGGCGGCCGCGCCGTCGGAGATCTGTGACGACGTTCCAGCGGTGTGGATACCGCCCTCGAGAACGGGTTTGAGCGCGGACAGGGATTCGAGCGTGGTGTCGCGCAGACCCTGGTCACGGCTGACGTCGAGGATGTACCCGGTCAGTTCGCCTTCTTTGGTGCGCTCGGGCGCCTTGAGGCTCAGGACCTCGCGGTCGAATCGACCCTCGTCCCATGCCTTACGGGCGTTGCGTTGACTGCGCTCGCCGAGCGCGTCGACGTCGGCGCGCGTGATACCGCGGCGTTTGGCGATCCGTTCGGCGGCCTCGAACTGGTTCGGCATGTCGACGTCCCACGAATCCGCGTGATACGGACCGGCATTGGTGCCGACGTTCGCGCCGAGCGGGACGACCGACATCGTCTCCACTCCGCAGGCGACGCCGATGTCGATCGCGTCGGAGGCGATGAGCCCGGCGATCAGATGGTTGGCCTGCTGCGCCGAACCGCACTGCGCGTCGATGGTGGTGGCTCCGGTCGCCTCCGGCAGACCCGCGGACAGCCAGGCCTTGCGCGTGATGTTGCCGGCCTGGGCGCCTGCCTGGGTCACGCAGCCGCCGATCGCCTGCTCGACGAGGGCGGGGTCGAGGCCCGCTTTCTCGAGGAGGCCGCGTTGGGTGATGCCGAGCAACTCCTCGGCGTGCAGGCCCGAGAGCCAACCGTTGCGCTTGCCGATCGGCGTGCGCGCCGCTTCTACGATGACGGGAACGCCCATCGCCACTCCTTCGTTCGTACCGGTGAACCCGGATGTCCACGGATGAGGCCCGACGGTCCGTCGAGGCCGCTGTGATCACGCTAGAACACGTTCTATGTTTGCGTCTACGCTGGGGTGGATGACGCGGGCAGGGCGGCCCACTCGACGGGTGTTCGACGCCATGCGTCGACGCTGCACGGCGACGAACGCGAATGAATCTGTGAGGGAAGATCGCAGGTCGGATACCGGGTCGGGAACAAAACTAGAACAAGTTCTCGTCAGAGAGTGTCGTATGCGTCACAGTGTGCTTCAATGTGATTGAAACAGGTTCTAAATCTCACAGCGAGGTGGTGTGACGTGACCCAGGCCCAGAGCGCCCCGATCGGCAGCGAGCCGACCCCGGCGGATTCTGCGCGCACGAGCCCTTCCGACGTAGTCGCGAAGTGCCCGTTCATGGAGCAGGAGGGGTGGGACTTCACCAACCCCGATCTGCTCGAGCAGGGAATCCCCGTGAAGGAGTTCGCGCAACTGCGCAAGACCGCGCCGGTCTGGTGGAATGCCCAGGCGCCCGGCAAGGGCGGTGGTTTCCACGACGGCGGGTACTGGGTGATCTCCAAGCACGCCCATGTCCGCGAGATCTCCAAGAACAACGAGGACTGGGAAACCAACGCCAACGGCGTCATCATGCGTTTCGAAGACGACATGACCGCCGATCAGATCGAGATCACCAAGGCGTTGCTGATCAACCACGATCCGCCGGAGCACACCCGCCTGCGCAAGCTGGTCTCCAAGTTGTTCACGCCGCGCGCCGTGCATTCACTCGAGGAGAAGCTCGACGACGCCGCCCGCGACATCGTCGCCAAGGCCGCGGAGAAGGGCAGCGGTGACTTCGTCAAAGACGTGGCCGTCGACCTGCCGCTGCTGGCCATCGCCGACCTCCTCGGCGTGCCGGAGGTGGATCGGGAGAAGCTGTTCGACTGGTCGAACTCGATGATGAACGCCGACGACCCGGATTACACGACGGATCCGCAGCAGGCCAACGCCGAGATCCTCGGCTACGGCTACACGATGGCCGAGGAGAAGCGTAAGAATCCCGGCGAGGACATCGTCACCACGCTGGTGAACGCCGACATCGACGGGCAGTCGCTCGACGAGACCGAGTTCGGGTTCTTCTTCATCCTGCTGACCGTCGCCGGCAACGAGACCACCCGCAACGCCATCAGCCACGGGATGAATGCCTTCCTGGACAACCCCGATCAGTGGGAATTGTTCAAGAAGGAGCGCCCGGCGACCGCGGTCGACGAGATCGTGCGGTGGGCGACCCCGGTCAACTGCTTCCAGCGGACGGCCAAGCGCGACACGCAGATCGGCGGCGTCGACATCGCCAAGGGTGAGCGCGTCGGCATGTTCTACGGTTCGGCGAACTACGACGAGGACGTTTTCGACGATCCGTTCTCGTTCAACATCATGCGCGATCCCAACCCGCACGTCGGGTTCGGCGGCAACGGTGCGCACTTCTGCGTCGGTGCGAACCTCGCGCGGATGGAGATCAACCTGATGTTCAACGCGCTCGCCGACATGGTGCCCGACATCACCAAACTCGACGCACCGCGCCGTCTGCGCCACGGCTGGATCAACGGCGTCAAGGAACTCCGCGTCGACTACGGCACCAAGTGACCGCAGCAGAGCAGACACCGGCCTACCTCGGCATCGACCGGGAGAACCATCCCGCAGTCGTGGCGGGGCGTCGTTCGCGTGAGTTCGTGGGGTCCAGGGACAAACAGGCCTGGATCGACAACTTCGCGGCAGACGCCACGGTCGAGGACCCGGTCGGCCCGTCGATGTTCGACCCGGACGGCGTCGGATTCCGCGGGCACGAGCAGATCTCGGAGTTCTGGGACAAATCGATCGGGACGACCGAGAGCATCGAGTTCCGCTTCGACGAGGAGATCATCTGCGGGAACGAGGTCGCCTACATCGGCAGCATCGTCACCCACATCGCCGGCCATGTCTCCGAGGCGCGCGGGGTGTTCACCTATCGCGCCGACGCCGACGGCAAGCTGTCGGCACTGCGCGCCTTCTGGGAAGTCGAGAAGACGATCAACTCGGTGCGCAAGGCCGGATAGTCGCAACACGAGCCGCCACGGGCGGGACAGGGTGCTCACCCTGTCCCGCCCGCGGTCGTTTGTGGGCCGGGTTCTCCCATCCGTCGTTACAGCGCGTCGGCCGGGCCCGAAGATGGGGTGACAGGTTCACCGACGCCCCCACGGCGTCGTCGACGGAGGGGGAGCGACTCGGAGTCCGGCGCGGTCGATCAGTTCGACGCGGTGTACCGCGAACACGTTGCGGGGGTCTGGCGCTACGTGCGGACCCGTGTGCCCGGGGCCGCCGACGCCGACGACGTGACCGCGGAGGTCTTCGTGAAGGCGATGCGCTCGTGGGACCGGTTCGACGACCGGCGCGACAGCGTCGGCGCCTGGCTGATCGGGATCGCGCGGCATGTCGTCGCGGACTGGTGGGCCCGGCGATCCCGCGAGGTGCCGGTCGCCGAGGTCGACCTCGGCGACGCGGGGGTGTCCGTTTACGACGGCGATCCCGAGACCGCGATGCTGCGGGCCGCCGCGGCCGACGATGTGCGCAGCCGGTTGTGGGTTCTGACGGCGCGCGAGCGGGAAGCCGTGACCCTGCGATTCGCCACCGAACTCACCTCCGACGAGATCGGCGCGGCGATGGGGATCTCGGCGACGGCCGCACGGATGCTCGTCTATCGCGGGGTGGCGAAGTTGAGGGAGGTGATGCCGAGGTGACGCCTCACGATCCGAGTGAACAGTTCGACCCCGTGGACATCGCTGCGGCCGAACGACTCGATGACGCGATATCGGCAGTTCTCGACGGGCGCGACGTCCCGAATGCTCCGGACCCGGAACTCGAGTTGCTCGCCGGTGGCTTGCGGCCCGACCCGCCCGCGTCGACCTACGTTTCGGTCGACCGGATACTGCATCCTGCGCCTGCCGGTCGTCGGAGAAGACGGTGGTCGGCGGCGCAGGTGGCCGCGGCCGCGCTCGGCGCGATCCTGATCATCCATGGCGTCGGGAACATGATTGCCGGCGAGTGGATCTCGGCGTCGCTCGGCGAGCCGTTCAACCAGCACGCGATGGTCGACGGCGGATTGGCGTTCATCGCCGTCGGCGCGGCGATCGCGGTCGCCTCGACGCGTCGCCAGTGGCTACCCGTCGCCGTCATCGCGGGCGTGCCGCTCGGACTGGTGATGGGCGGACGCGGTCTCCACGAGATCGGCGTCTTCGCCTGGGGTGCGGTCGCCCACGGTGCGGTCGGTGTGGCTGCCCTGGTGCTGCTGGTCACATATGCGCTGGGGCGGCGCTACAGTTTTCGGCCGGATCGGGAAGGACGGGTATGAGAGCACTGCATCGAATCCGGAATTATGTACGCGCGATGCGGCGGGCCCGGCGTCATCGCACCGAACTCGTCGGCCACCTCGTTCGTCGGCCGCTGGTGGCGGGCGGGATCGCCGGGATGGAGAGCGCGATGCTGCTGTCCAACCGGATGGATCCGAAACTCAAAGAACTGGCCGAGCTCAAGGCCGCCGGCATGGTCAGTTGCGAGTTCTGCCTCGACATCGGCTCCGCGCTGGCGTCGGGCGCCGGAATCACCGAGCAGCAACTCCGCGATCTGCCGCGCTATGAGGAGTCGACGGCCTACACCGATCTGGAGAAACTCGTCATCGGCTACGCCGAGGCGATGACCCGTACGCCGGCTGTCGGCGACGATCTCGCGGACCTGCGCCGCCGGTTGGCCGAACACCTGTCGGAGACCCAGATCGTCGAACTCGCGATGACCGTGGCCTGGGAGAATCAGCGCGCGCGTCTCAACCAGTCGCTGGGTGTGCGACCCACGGGAATGGCCGACGGCCTCGCCTGCGCTGTCCCCGAACGCACTTCGTAGCATTCATGCGCACATATGGCGCATGAATGCCACGAAGTTCCGCTCAGTGCAGGGGCTTGTCGGCGCCGACGAGCCACATCGAGAAGTACTGCGAGCCACCGCCATAGGCGTGGCCCAGTGCCTTCCGGGCGTCCGGGACCTGGTGGTCTCCGGCTTTGCCCATGACCTGGATGGCGGCCTCGGCGAACCGGATCATGCCCGACGCCCCGATCGGGTTCGACGACAACACACCGCCGGACGCGTTGAGCGGGATGCGCCCGCCGATCTCGGTGTCGCCGGATTCGGTGAGCTTCCACCCCTCGCCCTCGGCCACGAATCCCAGGTTCTCCAGCCACATCGGCTCGAACCAGGAGAAGGGCACGTAGATCTCGGCGGCGTCGATCTCCTCCAGCGGGTTGCTGATGCCGCCGGCCTTCCACAACGCGGCCGCGGCATCGCGACCGGCCTGCGGGCTGACGACGTTGCGGTGCGCGTAGGACAGCGGCTCGGTGCGCATCGCGGTGGCATGGATCCACGCCACCGGATCGCCTGCGGCGATCGCGGCATCGGCGACATCCTCGCTGCCGATGACGACCGCGCAGGCCCCGTCCGACGACGGGCAGGTCTCGTCGTAACGGATCGGGTCCCAGAGCATCTGCGAGCTCATGACCTTCTCGACCGTCTGATCCGGTTGGTGCAGGTGCGCAAGCGGATTCAGCGCGCCGTTACGGCGATCCTTGGCGGCGACCATCGCCCCGATGTGCTCGGGCGCGCCGGACTGCCGGATGTAGGCGCGCACGTGCGGGGCGAAGAAGCCACCCGCGCCGGCGCCCACCGGCTTGGTGAACGGCACCGGGATCGACAGCGCCCACATCGCGTTGGACTCGGACTGCTTCTCCCAGGCGACGGCCAGGACCCGCTTGTGCACGCCCGCGAAGACCAGCGACGCGGCCACATTGGCCGTCGAACCGCCGACCGAACCCGCGGTGTGTACGCGGATGAGGCGTTTGCCGACAGCGCCGATGGCCTCGGCCATCGCGAGCTCCGGCATCATCGACCCCTCGAAGAGGTCCGGGGCCTTGCCGATGACGATCGCGTCGATGTCGTCGAGCGAGACCTTGGAGTCGATCAGCGCGGCGTCGATGGCCTCGCGGACCATGCCCGCCATCGTGACGTCGGATCGCTTCGCGACGTACCGTGTCTGCCCGGTGCCCAGCACCGCGGCACGATTGTTGTGTCCCATCAGTTCTCAGGCCCCCTCGTTGTTCTGGGCGCTCAGGGTGACCACCATGTTCTGTTGCAGCAGCGGGCCGCTCGAGGCGTGGGCGACCGCGGTGCCGGCGTTGCCGCCGAGGATCTCGTTGGCCGCGTACCCGATCCGCTGCAGACCCGCGGAGAACAGCGAGTTGCCGGCCAGCGAACCGCCGGACGGATTGATCCGCACCGAGTCGGGGAGTCCGAGCGCGTTGCGGACGATGATCTCCTGGTGCGTGTACGACGCGTTGATCTCGGCGACGTCGACCGCGCGGCTGCGGTCGCCGAAGGCGGTGTCGCCGGCCAGCTTCGTCGACGGTGAGACGGTGAGATCGCGTGCCCCGAAGTTGGGTGTGTCGATGCGGTGATCCCACCCGGTGACGAAGGCAGGGTTGGCCACCAGCTCGCGGGCCTTGCGCTCGCTGGCGATGACGACCGCTGCGGCGGCATCGGTGTACGGCGCGATGTCGTGCTGTCGCAGCGGGTTCGCGACGTACTCACGACCGAGCAGCTCGTCGACGGAACCGCCGAAGGTCCGAGCACCGACCGCGGCCATGTCGGCCTCGGTCCACACGCCCGCGTCGAGGCCGGCGCGAGCCTGCAGGGCGCCGAGCGACCGGGCATCCGGATGCAGCGGGGCGACGGTGTACGGATCGGTCTGCAGGGTGAGCGTCTGGTCGGCGTTGCCCGCGGTGGCCTTGCCGAATCCGTAGGCGAGGGCGAGATCGACCTCGCCCGTCGCGATCTTCACCCACGCCTCGTACAGCGCCCAGGCGCCGTCCATCTCGACGTGGGACTCGTTGATCGGCGGCATCGCACCGATCGAGTCGATTGCGGAGATGAACGAGAATGCCCGTCCGGCAAGGTAATCGGAGGAACCGCTGCACCAGAACTCGATGTCGGTGCGGGCGATGCCGAGTTCGGCATAGAGCTTGTCGAAGCAGGGGATCAGCATCTCGACGCCGTTGGTGGTGCCGTGGGAGCCGGCGATGTTCGGGCTGTGCGCGAAGCCGATGATCGCGATCGGTGGCAGTGTCATCAGAGGTGGTCCTTATAGGTCTCGTACTCGGCGTCGGGCTCTCCGGTGGGCGCGAAGTGGCTGATGTTGCCGATCGAGTACTCCCATTCGTCCTCGGGGAGCCAGACGGCCTTGACGCGCATGCCCATCCGGACCTCAGAGGCCTCGCAGTCCAGGATCAGGTGCAGGAACGGGATGTTCGCCCCGTCGAGGAGCACGTAGGCCGCCACGTAGGGCGGCTTGATCCGCTGTCCCTGGAAGGGCACGTTGACGATGCAGAACGTGGTGACGATGCCGGTGTGGGCCAACTCGACGCGCTCGGATGCGGGTGAACCGTCGGCGGGGCTGACGCCGCGGGGCGGGAAGTACACGCGCCCGGCATCGACTCCCGAACCGATGCGGGTGCCGATCAGCTTGCCCGCCTTCAGTCCTTCGAGGTACACGGACTCTTCCTCGTTGGCCGAGTGCGTGATCGCGGTGCTGACCGGGGTGGGGATGACGAGCAGCCCCGCCTCCGCGCCCTGGGGGGCGTCGGCGGTGTTGGCCGGAGCGGTGGCGGGTTTCTCGCCGGGGGCGAAGTACGCGATGTCGTCGATCCGGCCGATGCGCGCGGCGCCGAAGACGGCGTGGACCCGCAGGCCGGTCGACAGGTCGTCGGGCGAGTCGGTCGAAACCGCGTGCAGCAGTGTGGTGTCCGCGCCGTCGAGACGGATCAGCGCCCACGCGAACGGCGTGTCCAACGGTTGGCCCGGCACTGGCTCGGGGTTCCACGTCCACGTGGTCACCGTGCCGACGGTCGACACCTCGACGAACTCGGCGGACTGGGTGCCGGTGACGGGGTCGAACTCGACCGGGGGAACCGACACCTTGCCGTCGCTGCCCTTGGACCCGATGATCCGGCCATCGCGCAACGCGAGCGCGAACTGGCTCAGGACCGGGCCCAGCGACCGTGTGTAGTCGAAGGAGTTGGTCAGGGGAGCGGTCAGGATGGGGGACTTCGGCTCGGGCACCTCGGCGACGGGATTCGGGGCGGCCGGAGACGTTACGCTCATGCTCACATCTCGAGTAGAACACGTTCTAGTATTGGGCACAAGATGCATGTCAGGCCGTGGGAAGCGCGGCCCGGCGAGAAGGGGAGTGGTTGTGAAGCTCGGTCTGCAACTGGGGTACTGGGGTGCCGATCCGATTCGCGAAGCGCCGGAGTTGATCGCCACCGCGGAGGAATGCGGGTTCGACGCGGTCTTCACCGCCGAGTCGTGGGGCTCCGACGCGTACACGCCGCTCGCCTGGTGGGGCGCGGCGACCTCGCGCATCCGTCTGGGCACGGCGGTGGCCCAGCTGTCGGCGCGGCCGCCGACCTCCCTCGCCATGCACGCGCTGACCCTCGACCATCTCTCCGGCGGCCGGCACATCGTCGGACTCGGGGTGTCGGGTCCGCAGGTGGTGGAGGGCTGGTACGGCGAACCGTTCGCAAAACCGTTGGCACGCACCCGCGAATACGTGCGCGTCGTGCGGGACGTGCTGGCCCGAGAGGACAAGGTGACCAGCGCGGGTCCGCACTATCCGCTGCCGTACCCGGGCGACGCACCCGGGGCGACCGGACTCGGAAAACCACTCAAGCCGATCACTCATCCGCTTCGCGCCGACGTCCCGATCTGGCTGGGTGCCGAGGGCCCGAAGAACGTCGCGCAGACCGCAGAGATCGCCGACGGCTGGCTCGCCATCTTCTTCAGCCTGGGCCTCGCCGACCAGTACAACTCGTGGCTCGACGAGGGGTTCGCCCGGCCGGGGGCACGGCGTTCCCGGGACGACTTCGAGGTGGCCGCGACGGTTCAGGTCGTCATCACCGACGATGTGTCCGCGGCCATCGATCGCTACCGGCCGTCGACGGCGCTCTACGTCGGCGGAATGGGCGCCAAGGAGAAGAACTTCCATGCCGAGCTGTACAAGCGGATGGGTTACGCCGACGCCGTCGACGAGATCGTGAGCCTGTTCCTCAGCGGCAAGAAGGCCGAGGCGATCGCCGCAGTGCCCGACGAGATGGTCCGCGAGACGATGCTCGTCGGCACGGCCGACGAGGTGCGCTCTCAGATCAAGGAGTGGGAGGCGGCCGGCGTCACCATGCTCATGGTCACCGCCCGCGACACCGAGACGATCCGGGAACTCGCGACGTTGGTGTGACGACGCACCCGGTGTCGGCGTGTGCCCGACGGGACACGGTATCGGTGATCCGCCGCGTGCGACCGTCGTCGACGACTTCCCAACTGCAGAACCTGCGGCCGTGCATGCCGATCGAACATAGAATTTCTCGCGTGCAGCCAAGTGATCACGGCCCCGTTGCGGAGACGCCGACCACGGACGGGATGGCCTCCCGGCGGGTCGGCAGACCGGCCGGTCCGGCCGGATGCCGTCGGGCATGCAACGTATCGGCGGCTTCCGCTTCTTCTACGAGGGCGAGAAGTGGGAATGGTCCGATGAGGTCGCCGCCCTGCACGGTTATGCGCCGGGGGAGGTCGAACCGACCACCGAACTCATGCGCCGCCACAAGCACCCCGACGATCGAGCCCACTTCGACGCCGTGCTGGCCGAGATGCTCACCAATCACGCGCCGTTCTCGAGTCGGCACCGCATCGTCGACACGTCCGGGCGGGTCCGACCGGTCGCGGTCATCGCGCATTCCATCACCGACGCCACGGGGCGGGCCATCGGCACCGAGGGCTTCTACCTCGACCTGACCGACGCCGAGATGGCCGTGGTGCAACGGCGGGCGACGACCAGGTACGAGCCTTCCGCGACAGCAGCGGCGTGATCGAGCAGGCCAAGGGCATGCTCATGCTGGTCTACGGAGTCAACGCCGACCGGGCGTTCGACATGCTCAGGTGGCGCTCACAGCAGGAGAACGTGAAGATCCGCGACGTCGCCGCAGCCCTCGTCGACGAGATCCAGGCGGGCATGACCATCGAAGAGCATCATCGTCGGCGTCTCGACGAGATCGTGCTGCGCCCACGTAGGTCGTCGGAGGATACGTCGGACGCCGTCTGCTGACCGGGGGCGTCGCGGAAGTCGCTGCGCGGCGCGACCGCCCGGTGCCGCTACTCCCCGGTGAACTCCGGCGTGCGCTTCTCCGCGAACGCGCGGGGTCCGACCTTCGCATCCTTCGACTTGAAGACCGAGATGCCGATCTTCGCATCGATCTCGAAGGCGTCGAGTTCGTGTAGGCCCTCGGTGTCGCGGATGGTCTTGAGGATGCCCTGCACCGCGAGCGGACCGTTGGCCGCGATTTTCCCGGCGAGTTCGAGTGCCTTGTCGAGAGCGGTCCCGTCGTCGACGACATGGCCGATCAGTCCGTATTCGAGCGCCTCGCGCGCGGTGATGTGGCGGCCGGTCAGCAGGATGTCGCACGCCACGGTGTACGGGATCTGCCGGACGAGGCGAACCGCGCTGCCACCCATCGGGTACAGGCCCCAACGGGCCTCGGAGACACCGAACTTCGCGCTCTCGCCGGCGACCCGGATGTCGGTGCCCTGCAGGATCTCGGTACCGCCGGCGATGGCGGGTCCCTCCACTGCGGCGATGAGCGGCTTGGTGAGACGGCGTCCCTTCAGCAGGGCCGGCAACGAGGCCGGATTCCACGCACCGGAGTCGACGGTGTCGCCGGGAGCGTTCTTGTTCATGCTCTTCAGGTCGGCGCCCGCGCAGAAGTACCCGCCGGCGCCGGTGAGGATGGCCACCCGGATGTCGGGATCGGCATCGACC
Organism: Gordonia sp. SGD-V-85; assembly: GCF_001456905.1. Lineage (NCBI taxonomy): Bacteria > Bacillati > Actinomycetota > Actinomycetes > Mycobacteriales > Gordoniaceae > Gordonia > Gordonia sp. SGD-V-85. The sequence goes on along the minus strand of NZ_LNQO01000025.1, from coordinate 50,488 downwards.
TGGTCCCACGCCTCGGTCATGATCCGCATCATCTCCGTCGACAGCGCATTGCGCGCCTCCGGTCGGTTCATCGTCACGATCAGGATGTGCCCGCGCTTCTCGACGAGGCACTCGGGTGCCTTTTCGGTGACGGACTCGGCGGGGGTTGCTGTGGTCATCGCTGCACTCCGGTGTCGCTGTGCTCGGGTGGTGATCAGGTGATGGCGGCGGGCGCGTATTGCCGCTTGCCCAGAACGATAACACGTTCTAATTTTGAACCATGGCCTACACAATCGCCGACCTCATCGAGCATGCCGTCGACCTTGTTCCCGAGCGCGTCGCGCTCGAGTCGGGCGACCGCTTGCGCTCCTACGCCGACCTGGAGGCGCGTGCCAACGCCCTCGCCCACAAACTCCGGGAACTGGGCGTACAACCGGGCGACCGAGTGGGTCTGTACAGCAGGAACACCATCGAGTCGGTCGAGGCGATGGTCGCCATCTTCAAGGCTCGCGCGGTGATGGTCAACGTCAACTACCGCTACGTCGAAGCCGAGTTGGAACACATCTTCACCGACTCCGGGATGAAGGTGCTGATCCACGAGCGGAGCTTCGCCGGTCGCGTGTGCAACACGTTGCCGAAAGCGCCCGATCTCGAGTACCGCGTCGTCATCGAGGACGGGTCGGACGAGGACCTGTGCTGCGCGGGCCACAGCGATGCGATCTGTTTCGAGGAGGCGATCGCGGTGTCGTCGACCGAACGCGACTTCGAGGAACGCAGCGACGACGACCTGTACATGCTCTACACCGGCGGCACCACCGGGAAGCCGAAGGGCGTGGTGTGGCGGCAGGAAGACGTGTGGCGCGTCCTCGGTGGTGGAATCGACTGGTACACCAGCGAACCCGTACCCGACGAGTGGCATCTTGCCAAGACCGGTGCCGAGGGCGGACAGCTCGTCCGGTACCCGATTCCGCCGTTCATTCACGGCGGCTCGCAGTGGGCGATCTTCCAGTCCCTCTTCGCCGGCGGAAAAGCGGTGGTGTACCCCGAGTTCAGCGGATCGTCGGCGTGGGACATCGTCGAACGACACAAGGTCAACGTCGTGTTCATCACCGGAGATGCGATGGGGCGCCCCATGATCGAGGCGCTGGAGAGCGGTGGGGACCGTGACCTGTCGAGCGTGCTGTCGATCGCGTCGTCGGCCTGCCTGTTCTCACCGAGCGTCAAGGAACAGTTCCTCGACCGGTTCCCGAATTCGGTCATCATCGACGCGATCGGATCGTCGGAGACCGGCTTCGGCGGGATGGGCGTCGTTGCGAAGGACACGCCGCACACCGGCGGTCCGCGGGTGAAGGCCGACAAGGAGACCCACGTCTTGCGGGAGGACGGTACGCCGGTCGAGCCGGGCAGCGGCGAGGTCGGTGTGCTGGCGCGATCCGGCCACGTACCGCTGCGCTACCACAACGACCCGGAGAAGTCGGCGAAGACGTTCAAGGTCTTCGACGGCGTGCGCTACTCGCTGCCCGGCGACAACGCCGTCCTCGAGGCCGACGGCACGATCACCATGCTCGGCCGTGGGTCGGTGTCGATCAACACCGGCGGCGAGAAGGTCTTCCCCGAGGAGGTGGAGGGGGCGCTCAAGGCCCACCCGGACGTGTTCGACACCGTCGTGGTGGGTGTGGCCGATGACCGGTGGGGTCAGCGCGTCGCGGCAGTCATCGCGACTCGGGACGGTGCGCGCCCGTCGCTCACGAGTCTCAACGACGTTGTCCGAAAAGAGTTGGCGGGCTACAAGTGTCCGCGCAGCGTGTGGTTCGTGGACGAGATCAAGCGTTCTCCCGCAGGCAAACCCGACTATCGATGGGGAGCGTCGGTCACCACCGAACGTCCCGCCGACGAGGCGCAGTAGAGCGCCGAAAGGGAGCTGAAACATGCGTACTGAACTGGTCGAGAAGTTCGGCATCGAGTATCCGATCTTCGGATTCACCCCCAGCCAGGACGTGGCGGCGGCGATCAGCCGGGCCGGTGGCCTCGGTGTCCTGGGTTGTGTCCGCTTCAACGAGGCCGAGGAGCTCGACGAAGTCCTGGAGTGGATGCACGAGAACACCGACGGCAAACCGTTCGGCGTCGATGTGGTGATGCCCGCCAAGATCCCGACCGAGGGCTCGAAGATGGACCTCGACTCGATGATCCCGCCGGAGCACCGCGCGTTCGTCGAACGCACGCTCGACGATCTGGGTGTGCCCCCGCTCCCGGGTGGAGACCGGGTCGACGCCGGGGTGCTCGGCTGGTTGCACTCGGTCGCGCGCTCGCATGTCGACGTCGCGATGGAGCATCGTCGTAAGTACGGACAGATCAAGCTGATCGCCAACGCACTCGGCTCGCCGCCGGCCGACGTCATCCAGACCGCGCACGACAACGGCGTCCTGGTCGCCGCGCTCGCGGGCGCGAAAGAGCATGCGCTGCATCACGTCGAGGCGGGCGTCGACATCGTCATCGCCCAGGGCTACGAGGGCGGCGGGCACACCGGTGAGGTCACCTCGATGATCCTGTGGCCGGATCTCGTCGACGCGGTCGGTGACACCGCGCCGGTCCTCGCGGCCGGTGGCGTGGGCAGTGGCCGCCAGATCGCCGCGGCGATCGCGCTCGGTGCGCAGGGCGTGTGGATGGGCACGTACTGGCTGACGGCGGCGGAGTACAAGCTCGGCGTGCCGGAGGGTTCCGACAAGCCGTCGACTGTCCAGCAGGCACTGCTGAAGGCGACGTCGCGGGACACCGTGCGCCGCCGCATCTACTCGGGAAAGCCTGCGCGACTGCTGAAGACGGCCTGGACCGATGCCTGGGACGCCGAGTCCGCGCCCGAACCGTTGCCGATGCCGCTGCAGAACCTGCTCGTCGCCGAGGCGCACGCACGGATCTCACAGGCCGACAATCCCGATGTCGTCGCGATGCCGGCCGGTCAGATCGTCGGACGCTGCAACGCGATCACGCCCGTCGCCGACCTCATCGCCGACCTCGTCAGCGAGTACGAGGAGGCCGTCGGCCGGATGAACAAGACGCTGGGCGGCTGACCGGCCTGTCTCAGGACGCTCCCGAGTCGACGCGACCGGCCGCCGACGCGGCTACTCATGTCAGCGGACGTCGGCACGCAAGAACTTGGGATGATCCAGACGCCAGGTGATCGCCGCGGCGACCACCGCGACCACGGCCAGGGTCAGTAGCGAGTTCCGTTCGTCGAAGGCGTTGAACAGCAGGCCGCCGAATCCTGCGCCGGCGAGGAATCCCGCGTAGGTGCTCAGGTGAGCGACCCATCCCCATCGCTTGGCGCCGGACACGTGCAACCCGGCGCCCTGGCCAATTTTCACCAGGGTGCCGGTCACGTAGGACAGAGGCATGACGACCTCGCCCTTGCGGCTGATCGAGGTGTTGAGTGCGCCGAGACCGAAGGCCAGGCAAAGGACCGGGCCGGCGCCGAATTCTCGGTTGCCGTTGTCGAGGTTGATGTCGATCAGCCACGCGGCGATCGTCGAGCCCGCGGTCAGCATTGTCGCCCCGTGCCGGGCCTTGCGCCAGACGTACATCCTGGCCAGGGTGGCCACGGACACGCCGAGAACGAACACCACCACGGTGAGCAGAGCGGTGAAGCCGAGCTGATGAGCCCCCTTGACGTGTTCGAGCACCAGTCGCTCGCTGTTGCCCGTCATGAAGGTCACGTACCACCCGGAGGAGTACAGCCACGCCGCGGCGCCGGTGGCGCCGGCCAACGCGGCGAGGACGGCGGCGAGAATCATTTCCCGCCCGTCGTAGAAGGGGCCCAGCAGCTCCTTGCGGGTTGACTGTCTGCGGGAGTCGGATTCGGGTGCGGTGCGTTCGGCTACGGTCATCGGTCGGCTCCAGTCCCGTCGATAGGGCTGTGGTCGTGATCGGCTTTCGAACGGGGAGTGCGTCCCGGCGGCATCGGCGGTCTGTCCCGTCGGGGAAGCCCGAATTGAGCGGTTCCCTATCTCCCAGAGCACCGGAAGTCGGCCGTCGGCGCCACGTGAGTCCGACCACATGCGGGACCAGCCGGGCAATCGGTCACCAATCGGCCCGTCGCCGGAACCAACGCGTCGGCACTACCGTTGCGTCGTGGCCGCCAGTCGTCTTGATCCCGCGGCAGCGGCCACCCCGCGCTGGTTGAGCCGGCTGGCTGGTGCCCGCGCGGTCGGCCACCCCCCGCTGGATGAGCCGGCAGGCTGGTGCCCGCGCGGTCGGCCACCCCCCCGCTGGTTGAGCCGGCACCGAGCGGAGCGAGGAGCCGAGTCGAAGCCACTGGGTGACCGGGCGAGTGTCCCCGACGGCAACGGCCTCGCCGCTTGGCTCAGGCTAGGGCGAGGTGTACTCGGCCCACAGGTCGTCGACGATGTCGGCGACGTCTGGCGGGAGGCAGCTGGCGTCGGAGCACGGCCCCTGCGGCATGGGGGTCGGTGCGATCAGGGTGCCGACTTCGGCGGGAAGTGTCAGCCGCGTGGTTCGTGCGGTCGACGGCTTTCCGGTCGGGCCAAGCGTGCCCCACTGTTCGATGCCGTCGAACCCCGGTACCGTCGTGCATCCCCAGTACAGGTCGTAGGCGCCGTCGGGCAGGACGGTGGACCCACTCGGGCCCTCGTCGGTGAACACCTCGAGCGCCACGGTGCGCGTGCCGCCCGGCGCGATCAGTGCGCGCGGGTCGACCGGGTTGACGTATCCGAAGGGTGGTCGCGAATCGCTGTCGGCCACAGACCCGGCCGGGAGTCCGAACATCTTGCACCCGATCACCGCCGTGGACCGGTTCGTGACGGTCACGGTGACCGAGTTGCCCGACACCGAGGGTGTGATCGTCACGTCGTTCGGTACGGCGTTCGCGATCGTGGGGGAGAGGAGTGCGGCGGTTGCACATCCGAGTGCGATGCCCAGGGTGCGGAGCAGGTACCTACCGGTCATGGTGTCCAGCCTCTCGTCGGGCGTACCGGTGCCAGTCTCACCCATTCGGAGCGCATCCACCACCAATGGACAGAACCCTCATCGTCCCGGCGGGCGCAGGTGTCGAACCGAGGGGGTTTGTGAGGCGGCGGTGTCGCTTCCTCAGGCGCTGGCGTACACGAGCAAACCCGCGAGAACCAGTACGTAAGTCAGGCTGCCGGCCACTAGGCCGGTGCCGATCTGGCGGGATGTGCCGGTGACGAGCATTGCCGCGCCGAGGACAAAGAGAAACAGAAACAGGAAGACGTTGGCGACCCACACGAACAGAAACGTGCACGGTGCCGCTACCAGCGTAAAGATCACTGTCATCGGAGTCGCGGGTCCGAAGAATCGGTTGTCGGGTGGCTCATCGCACGGGTTCACAGCCAACCCCCGTAGGGAATGACGGCCACACTCATGGTCACGGTGGCCGTCGTGATCGTGATAACCCAGCTGCGCGCAGCGGGACGTTTGACGATGGCGACGACACACGCGGTGGCTAGCGAGATCGTTACGAGGACGGGGAGAACGCGTGACGTGTCGGAGTTGAGCGCAGCGAGAAAGATCGCGACTGGCAGAAGCAACGACACGAGTGTCTGTGCCGCGTAGCTCAATTGGGTTGGCTTGAAAGATTCTCCGCCCACAGAGGCGACTTCGTCAGTCACTTCCATGTGACGTTTCTGGGTTGGGCGGAGCCGACAAAGACGATGTCGTGGACGGGCCGTCGCCAGTCTTGACGTAGTCGAAGAGTATCAGGATGCCAAGTGCGGCAACGAAGGTGAGGTACGCGACAGTAATCCCGGTACCGACTTGACGAGCCACCCCCCGATTCGCCATGAGCGCAATGCCGACGAATACGAACACGATATTGAGCAATATTCCGATCACCCACAGGTAATTCACCGCAATCAAAGCGAGGGTGATCGCGGCAACGCAGATGTAGGGCGTGATCGGTCCGAAGAATCGGTTGGCCGATTGGCGGTCGTCGCGATTTGTCACATCACACCAGTTATGAGGTAGACGGGCACCGCGGCCGCAACGACCACGCCTCCCCACGAGCGGGTGCGACGAGGTAGGGCAAGGGCGCATCCGATCAGCAACGTCGTCGTGGCCAGCACCAAGGCTATTACTACTCGGTTATCGGCGAATAGGAACGGAATGCCGAAACTCGAACATAGGATGGCAACGACGGTTGCCGTTTGGGCAGCGAAGACGCGTTGACCAGCCTGGTCGCCGGGTGGTGCGTTGCTGCTTGATTCGTTGGTCATGGACGCCGTCCTCATTTTTTTTGCGGTATCTGTCAATAACTCGTTTGAATGGTCATTTGGCCTGATTGACCCTAGGAGGGTCGTCCGCACCGCCGAACTCGGTCATCTCGTCGATGGGGTGGGGCGGTGGGCCGTAGACGACAGACCCGGCGTCCTTGGGGAATCGAGATAGATCTGAGGTGTATTGCCCATAATGATGCTGAGAGGGGAGGTCGCGCAGTGGCCCGTATTCCGTATGATCGCCAGCGTCGTCCTGGAACATTATTCGAGTACGACCGTCAGGCATGTACTGGTACGTCTCCATCGAGGGAAAGTCCGTTCTTTCACCCGATACGCTGGCACCGTCGGCGCCCGGCGTGACAATGGTCTGGCCCCGTACACTCCAACCGATGTCCTCTGTATGAGGTGGCGCCAGGGGATCGGACGCGTCATATTTGATTGCCACGGTACCGTCGTGCAGTTGGCTCGCATGGACGGAAGGTGTTCCGGTCTTGACGTTGCCATTCTCATCGACCGAAGGGTTTTGCCGTGCCACGATCACGCCGTTCTCGTAATCGATGAAGTATGAGACGCGAGCGTCTTCTGGAGCGAAGTTCGGATCGAACCCGCGGGCGTCGCCGAGATTCCTCTTGAGTTCGAACTCGGAGAAGTTTAGCCCTGACACTACGCGCTCGGAGGGAATGAACAGCCCCGTGGCAACGACGCCCTGCCCGGGTACAGGATTGATCTTGATCACGCTGACAACCGGTGGGGCCCCTTTGTTCTTCGGATTGTAACTATGCGGGTCCAACGCGGCGGCCATCCGCCAGTCATTCTCACCAACCGGGACTCGACCGTAGACTTCGCGGAACGCGTCCACTTGGTTCGTCACCCGTGTCATCGAACCGCTTGATGTGGCGATTGACGCCGGTGTTATTCCGCTCAGCGCAGCCAAAGCGGAGTTGACTGCTGCGCTCGTGTCGCTCACCGCCTGGTCCGCAGCTATACCGAGATTGCGCAAGGCGATCTGGTGCTGAAAGGCGACATTTTCGTCGTACTCGGTGTCGGGTGGAGCTTTCGCTGCCTCGAAGGCCACCTCGTACTCGCGGCTTCCCCTATTCAGCACATAACCCTGGGACTCTGATGACGTTGTCCCGTTCTCGAGGGCGGTGACTGCTCCTTCGATGGAAAACGCGCCGCGGTTCATCGCATCGGCGAGATCGCCGTATTCGTCCGCGACGCCGCGGAGCCAGCGTGTGATGGCCTCCGCTCGGTCATCGGCTGGTCCTCTGGCCTTACCCGTCCACTCCGCACCCGTCAGGTTGAGGACTGGGTTTCCAGCCTTGGGTGCCTCGGCGTCGAGACGAGCCTTCATAGCGAAGAGTCCATTGGCGATGAACCGGAGTTGATCAGGCGTCCATGCCGTGACCTCGTTGTAGCTCGGCGGCATGCTACCGCGGTCCCCTCTCCGTGACGCCCAGGAGAATTTCGAGCGGAACTGGGTGGTCCGTCAGTGGGCCGGTCCTCGAAGGGAAGGCGATCGCGCTCGAAATGCGGTTTGCTCCGGATTGATCAGTGTCGACGGTGGTGTCGCGGGCGTTGATCACCAACTCAGCAAAAGCAGAGATTGCCTTCGAAGCATTCGACATCGACGTCTTGATCTGCGAATCACCGGAGCTCGCGATATCGCTCATGTCGTCGGTCGCGCCTCGGAAGGAGCCGGCGAGGCCGCCGAACGTCTGGGTCGCGTAGGTGGTCCCCAGTCCTGCACTGAGGTGCAACCCCCCGATGTTCGAAGCGCACTGTTGGATCTCCATAGCGGCTGTGACCAGCGCTGCCGGATCTACGGTCAGATCTGCCATCGTCTCCCCCCGAGAGTGTGCGTAGAAGCTAGCACGATCAGCGCATACCAGAACTGTGCGCTGTCAACGTAGTGCGTGACGATCGCGAACGCGGAACGCCGTCCACAGGGGGCAGCAGATCCGTATGACGTTGTGCCCGGAAACCGGGCACAACGTCATACGGATCGTGGGAGGGAGCCTACGTCGCGGCGCGGTAGACCCGACCGTCCCGAACCCACGTCGGTGGGGTGGCATCGGAAGCCAGGAGGCGTTTGACGGTCTTGAAGGTCGCGGTCTCGGGGAGTTCGTCGACGAGCCGCACCCGGTGCGGCCACTGTTTCGGGCCGAGATCTTCTTGCGCGGAGAGGAACTGGCTCAAGTCGTCGGCCGTGAGCACGTCGGCGACGAGGACCGCCTCGATCTCGTCACCGATCTCGACCGGCACGCCGTGCACCGCGACCTGCCGTATCGCCGGGTGACGCAGCAGGATTCGCTCGATGGGGCCGGTGCCGATGTTCTCGCCGTCGACGCGCAACCAGTCGCCGAGACGTCCGGCGAAGTGCAGGTAACCGGCGTCGTCGACCCAGGCGAGGTCGCCGGTGTGGTAGATCCCGCCGCGCATGCGGTCCGCGGTGGCGTCGGGATCGTTGTGGTAGCCGGCGAAAAGGCCGGGCCCTGAGAGGTTCACGATCTCACCGACCACGCCGGCCGGAACGGGCTCGGCGGTGTCGACGTCGACGACCGCGGTCGGTTCGCGCAGTGGGCCCAGGGCATCATCGGGTGTGTCAGGGGTGCGCGTGATGGCCACGCCGCCCTCGGTGGATCCGAATCCGTCGACGACGGGGCAGCCGAAGCGTTCGGAGAACCGGAGCCGATCGCGGGCAGATGCCTCGTTGCCGTACATGATCCGCAGTGGACTCGCCGCGTCGTCGGGGCGCGGATCGGTCGCGAGGATGTAGTGCATCGGTTTGCCGACGTAGTTGGCATACGTCACGCCGTACCGGTGGACGTCGTCGACGAACCCACGCGCGGAGAAGCTGCGCCGCAACGCGATCGACGCCCCGCCCGCCACCGCGACGCACCACCCGGCGATCATCGCGTTCGAATGGAACATCGGCATCGAGAGATACGCGACATCGTTCGGCCCGATATCGAAGCGATCGGCCAGCATCGGACCGCTGGTCGCGAAGGTCCGGTGCGTACACCGCACGGCCTTCGGGTCGCCGGTCGTCCCCGACGTGAAGATCAGCATCAACAGGTCGTCCGGCGACGCATCGGCAAGGGGTGCCGGCTCACCCGCGATCACCGCGGCCGCCCATTCGGGCGAATCGACATCGACGACGCGGGTTCCGCCCAGGTCGAGGCCGTCCAGCAGATGCCGGGTGTCGTCGCCGCACAGCACGATCTGGCATTCGGCACGGGCGATGTCGGCGGCGAGTGCGTCGCCGCGGCGGGTGGTGTTCAGGCCGACCAGCACGAATCCGTGACGTGCCGCCGCGGCGAAGAGCGCGCTGAACACCGGCGTATTCGGCAGCAGCACGCCCACGTGACGCGGGCGGTCATCCGACAACCGGCCGCGCAACACCCCGGCCAGCAACGCCGCATCGGCGAGATGATCGGTCCAGGAGCGAAATCCGTCTTCGAACCAGACCCCGCGGTCGTCGATCTCGATCAGCGGAGCGAGCAGATCGGCGACCGTCGAGGCTTGCGTCGCCGCGACCGGTCGGTTCACGCCGGCGTGGCGGCCAGTTCGGCTCCGATGGCCCGCACCGAGGCGGTCGCGGAACCGAATGCGAACTCGTTGTGCTTGGCGCGCAGGAAGTAACGATGGACCGGGTGACTGGTGTCGAGGCCGACACCACCGTGCACATGTACGGCAGTGTGCGCCACCCGGTGCCCGGCCTCGGCGGCCCAGAACTTGGCGGTGGCGACCGCATTCTGCAGTTCCGGGGTGTGGCCGGTCGAATGGTCGAGCAACCAGGCCGCCTGCGTCGTCGTGAGTGCCAGCCCCTGGGCATCGATGTACCCGTCGGCGAGACGTTGGGCGACCGCCTGGAACGACCCGATGGCGCGGCCGAATTGCTCGCGATCGCGGGCGTACTCGGCGGTGAGCTCGAGGCCGCGTTCGACGACGCCGGTCTGTTCGGCGCAGCAGGCCAGGGTCGCACGCGCGATGAGCCTCGCGGCCGTGTCGGCGCCGCCGTCGAGAACGGCGTCGTCGGACACCGGCGTGCCGTCGAATTCGACCTGCGCCGACGGGATCAGCCCGGTGGCGGGGGTCGGGGTGACGACGACGCCCGGGGCATCGGCGGCCACGACCACCGCGACGACACCGTCGGGTCCGGACGCGGTGACCACGAACATGTCCGCGGCCTCGGCGTAGGGGACGTCGACCTTCACGCCGGTCAGGCCACCGTCGGACGAGAAGGTGGTTGCGGGCGAGGTGAAGTCGGTGGCCAGGTCCTCCTCGACCGCGACCGTGAGCACCGAGTCGCCGGTGGCCCCGGACCCGAGGATCCGCTCCCGGAGTGCCGACGAGCCGTGCGTGGCGATCACCGGAAGGGCGGCGATCGCGTGCGGACCGAACGGTACGCGGGCCAGCACGCGGCCGAGTTCGGTTGCCACGAGCGCATTCTCGACGATCCCGAGGTCGCCGCCGGCATCCCCGGCGGTCTCGGAGGACAACTCGAGGCCCAGGAGTCCGGCGCCGCCGAGTTCGCGCCACAGGTCCGCGTCGAGCGCGGCACGAGCCGTCTCCAGTTCGGCGACCCGCTCGGGGGTGCTGATCGACGTCGCGATGTCGCGGGCCAGCCCGCGGACGTCGGCGCCGGATTCGGGAAGTGAGAAATCCATGTTGGGAACCCTTTTCGGTGGGGATCAGCGACGCTGGTGCGGCAGGCCGAGGGCGAGCATCGCGATGATGTCGCGCTGGATCTCGTTGGTGCCGCCGCCGAACGTGAGGATCAGCGACGTGCGCTGGAACCGCTCCAGGCGACCGTTCAGGTGCGCGCCGGTGCTTCCGGTCCGCAGCGTCGCGGCCGGTCCGACGACCTCCATGAGGAGTCGGTAGGCCTCGGTGGCGAACTCCGTGCCGTAGACCTTCGTCGCGGAGGCGTCGGCCGGGCTCGGCGATCCGCCGGAACTCGCGACCGAGGCGATCTTCCAGTTGATCAGCTTGAGGAACTCGACCTTGGCGTGGACGCGGGCCAGGTTCTGCTGCACCCATGGGGCGTCGATCACCCGATGACCGTCACCGGTCTTGGTCTGCTGAGCCCACGCGATCGTCTCGCGCAGGGCGGTCTGGATCGGCGCCGCGCTGCAGAGCGCGACCCGCTCGTGGTTGAGCTGGTTGGTGACCAGCGGCCACCCGCCGCCCTCCTCGCCGACGATCGACGACGTGGGGACCCGGACGTCCTGGTAGTAGGTCGCGCTGGTGTCCACCCCCGACATGGTGTGCACCGGCGTGTAACTGAAGCCCTCGGCGGTGGTGGGCACGATGAGCATCGAGATGCCCTTGTGCTTCTTGCCGCCCGGTTCCAGCGTCGACGGATCGGTGCGACAGGCCAACCAGATGTAGTCGGCGTAGGCGACCAGACTGGTCCACATCTTCTGGCCGTTGATGACGTAGTCGTCGCCGTCGCGGACCGCGGTGGTCCGCAGTGCGGCGAGGTCGGTGCCGGCGCCCGGCTCGGAGTACCCGATGGAGAAGTGCAGTTTGCCCGCCGCGATCCGGGGGAGGAAGTACGCCTTCTGCTCGTCCGACCCATAGTTCATGATCGTCGGCGCCACCGAGTTGATGGTGAGGAACGGGACGGGAGCACCCGCGATCGCAGCCTCGTCGGTGAAGATCAGCTGGTCCATCATCGACCTGTTCTGGCCACCGAACTCGGTGGGCCAGCCCAGGGCGAGCCAGCCGTCGGCGCCCATCTGCGCGACGACGTCACGGTACGCGTCGCCCTCGCCGAGTTCACCGTCGCCGCCGGACAGAGCGGCACGACGTTCCTCGGTCATGAGGCCGGAGAAGTAGTCGCGGAGTTCTCTGCGGAGCTCGGCTTGTTGGTCGGTATAGGCGATGCGCATCGACACTCCAAGGGGTGGATCGGCTAGCGTCCGGTCCCGGCTTATGGTCAAGTTGACAGGCGAAGTGCTCGTGCACTTCTGAAACACGTTCTAACCTGTTCTCACAGCCCAGTCAACAGGTGACCCATCGATGAGGAGACGGTTCCGATGCGTATCAAGGCAGATTTCGACCTCTGCGAGTCCAACGCCATCTGTGTCGGGATGGCGCCGGACTTCTTCGACCTGGATGACAACGACTACCTGGTGATTCTTCAAGAGGACATCCCGGCGGACCGCGTCGAGGAACTTCGTCAGGTCGCCGCCAACTGCCCGAAGTCGGCGCTGTCGGTGGTCGAGGACTGACCCCGGCGAAAATGCGGTTCGGTTCCATCCGTTCGTGAATCATGCTAGAACAGGTTCTAGTTTTAGCTCAGGAGGATGTCGGGTGGGTTACTCGTTGGACGGTCTCGTCGCGGTCGTCACCGGTGCAGGTGCAGGTCTCGGTCGCGCGGAGGCCATCGGATTGGCTGCCGAGGGGGCAACGGTCGTCGTGAACGACCTCCCCGCGGCGCTCGAACAGAGCGACGTGATCGACACGATCACGACCGCAGGCGGCCGAGCTGTCGCGGTGGCCGGCGACATCGGCGACTCGGCCACCGCCACCGCCATCATGACGACGGCGACCGACCAACTCGGCTCGCTCGACATCGTCCTGAACAACGCGGGCGTGGTGCGCGACAAGATGCTGTTCAACATGACCGACGACGAGTGGGACCTGGTGATCCGCGTGCATCTGCGCGGTCACTTCCTGCTCACCCGCAACGCCGCGTCGCACTGGCGCGCCGCATCGAAGGCGGCGGGCGGTCCGGTCTACGGCCGGATCATCAACACCGCGTCGGAGGCCGGTCTGCTCGGTCCCGAGGGGCAGGCCAACTACGGGGCGGCGAAGGCGGGTATCACCGCGCTGACGCTGTCGGCATCTCGAGCTCTCAAGCGATACGGCGTGCGTGCCAATGCGATCTGCCCGCGGGCGCGGACGGCGATGACCGCCGCGGTGTTCGGCGACGCGCCCACCGACGGGGTGGATCCCCTCGACCCCGAACACGTCGTGCGGCTGGTGTCCTATCTCGCCGGTCCCGACTCCGACGCGGTCACCGGTCAGGTGTTCGTCGTCTACGGTCCCAAGGTCACGCTGATGGCTGCGCCGACCGTCGACGAGGTCTTCGTGGCCGAGGGCGACGCGTGGGCGGCGGAGGACCTCGCGAAGACCCTGACAGGCCACTTCGCCGACCGCGATCCGGGACGCACATTCTCGGCAAGTGCTCTGGTCAACTGACCAAATCGGCTCGATTGTGCGTGATAGGTTTCGCGATGGTGCGAGGGTGAAGGGGGGGCTGGCGGTGCTGAGTAAACTGGCCACACCCTTGAGCGGGATCGGGGATTTCGTTGCGCTCGGGGTCGAGTCGACGCGCGAGTTGTTCCACCGTCCGTTCCAGTGGCGGGAGACCGTCGAACAGTCCTGGGCGATCGCCCGCGTGTCGATGGTGCCGACGCTCCTGGTCGCCATCCCGTTCACGGTTCTCGTCAGCTTCACGCTGAACATCCTGTTGCGCGAGATCGGCGCACAGGACCTGTCGGGTGCGGGTGCCGCGCTGGGCACGGTCACCCAGATCGGCCCGATCGTCACCGTGCTGATCGTCGCCGGGGCGGGCGCCACCGCGATCTGTGCGGATCTCGGCGCCCGGACCATCCGCGAAGAGATCGACGCCATGAAGGTGCTCGGCATCAACCCGATCCACCGTCTGGTGGTGCCGCGCATCGTGGCCTCCACCGGCGTGGCGCTGCTCCTCAACAGTCTCGTGTGCACCATCGGCATCGGCGGCGGGTTCATCTTCTCCGTCTACCTCCAGGACGTGAATCCCGGTGCATTCGTGGCCAACCTGACACTGCTCACCGGGTTCGGCGAGCTGATGATCTCCATGGTCAAGGCGGCTCTGTTCGGTCTGTTCGCCGGCATGGTCGGCTGTTACCAGGGCCTCAACGTCAAGGGTGGCGCGAAGGGCGTCGGCGATGCCGTGAACGAGACCGTCGTGTATTCGTTCATGGCGCTGTTCGTCGTCAACGTCGTCGTCACCGCCGTCGGTCTCAAGGCAACGGCGGGCTGAGCGATGGTACTTCCGTTCACCACCCGGTTCCGGACCGCGCGCGTCGCGGTCAAGCGGGCCGGCGAGGACTGGGATCAGATCGGCGATCAGGCGCTGTTCTATTGGGACAGCGTCGTGTCGATCCCGCGTGCGATCAAGCACTACAAGAAGGAGACCCTGCGGCTCATCGCCGAGATCTCCATGGGCACGGGCGCGCTGGCCATGATCGGCGGCACCGTCGTGGTCGTCGGATTCCTGACACTGTTCACCGGCGGGACGATCGCGGTCCAGGGGTACAGTTCGCTGGCCAACATCGGCGTCGAGGCGCTCACCGGCTTCTTCTCGGCGTTCATCAACGTGCGCATCGCCGTCCCGGTGATCTCCGGTATCGCGCTCGCCGCGACCATCGGTGCCGGCGCGACCGCGCAGCTCGGTGCCATGCGCGTCTCGGAGGAGATCGACGCGCTGGAGACGATGGCGATCTCGTCCATCCCGTACCTGGTGTCCACGCGCATCATCGCCGGGCTGATCGCGATCATCCCGCTCTACGCGCTGGCGTCACTGGCGTCGTTCCTCGCGAGCCGCTCGGCGACGGTGTTCCTCTACGGACAGTCGCCCGGCGTGTACGACCACTACTTCGACACGTTCCTCATCCCGTCGGACATCCTGTGGTCGTTCGTGCAGGCGATCTGTATGGCGGTCGCCGTCATGCTGATCCACACGTACTACGGCTACAACGCCTCGGGCGGGCCGGTCGGCGTCGGTGTCGCTGTCGGGAACGCGGTCCGCGCATCGCTCGTTGTTGTGGTCGTGATCACACTTCTGACCTCCCTCGCCATCTATGGCGCCGACGGCAAGTTCAACCTGGCGGGCTGAGCGATGAGCAGGAGACAAGAGCGTTCACGGGCGACCCGCCGGACGGCGGCGGTGGTCATGGTCGCGGTGCTGTTGGCGCTGATCATCGGGGCCAGCGCGTCGTTCCTCGGTGCTTTCAAGGGAACCCAGCAGGTCACCCTCGTGGCTCCCCGGGCCGGCCTGGTGATGAACCCCGACGCCAAGGTCAAGCTGCGCGGGGTCGAGGTGGGGCGCGTCGCGGAGATCACCGAGCGCGGGGGCGATGCGATCCTCACCCTCGACATCGCCGACGGTGACATGGCGAAGATCCCCGCCAACGTGGCCGCCGACATCAAGTCGAACACCATCTTCGGCGCCAAGGCCGTCAACTTCGTGGTGCCCGGCGAGCCGGAGGGCACGCTGACCGCGGGTGCCGAGATCCCCGCCGACCGCGTCGTCGTCGAACTGAACACCGTGTACCAGCAGCTCGTCTCGGTGCTCGCACAGCTGCAGCCGGAGAAACTCAACGCGACCCTCGGTGCGATCAACACGGCGCTGCAGGGTCAGGGCGAGGAGATCGGCGATGCCCTCGAGCAACTGACCACGCTGCTGGGCAAGACCAATCCGCATCTGCCCGCCCTGAACCGACTCTTCCGGGAGGGCGCGACCGTCACCAACGTCTACGCGGATTCGATGCCCGATCTCCTGCGCACCGTCGACAACTTCACCGTTGTCGGGAACACGTTGGTGGACAACACTTCCAACCTCGACGCACTGCTCATCAACGCCACCGGGATGGCCAACACCATCGATGGGGTCATCGCCCCCTCGAAGAAGACGCTCATCGGAGCGCTGTCGGATCTCGATCCCATCGCGGCGCTCCTGGGATACAACGCCCCGGGGATCAAGTGCTTCCTCACCGCGGGCGCGATCGCCTCCGAGGTCGCGGCGCCGTTCCTCGGTGAACGCAACGGCATGCTGATGCTCGACGCGAGCATCCTCCCCGGCAAGGATCCGTATCAATATCCGTACGACCTGCCGCGGGTCGGCGTCGAGGGACCGCCGACGTGCCAGGGCGGACTCAGTGATCCCGCAACCAAGGTGCCGGCACCGTTCTACGTCGGCGACAACGCACCCCAGCCCTACCAGCCCAGGACCAAGCCGAAGGCGAACTCGCAGAAGCTGTTCCAGATCCTGTTCGGAGAACCGCCCCGTGGATAACCGCGCTCGCGCGTTCCGCGCGACCCTGATCAAACTGGGTGCCTTCACCGTGGTGATGGTCCTGGTCTTCGTCGCGCTGGTCGTCGTCTTCAGCCGCTATCGGTCCGGCGCGTCGAACGAGTACAGTGCCGTCTTCACCAGTGCATCGGCGATGAAATCGGGCAGCAAGGTCAAGATCGCCGGAGTCGAGGTCGGGTCGGTCGGTGATGTCGAGCTGAACCGCGACAACGATGCCGTCATCACCTTCAGCGTCGACCAGCAGTATCCGCTGCCGGAGTCGGCACGCGCGTTGATCCGATACGAGAACCTCACCGGCGACCGGTATCTCGAGTTGCAGCAGGGGACCGGCAACACGTCGACCTTCCTTGCCGACGGCGCGCAGATCCCGATCGGCCAGACCGAGCCCGCACTCGATCTCGACAAGCTCGTCGGTGGTTTCAAACCACTGTTCCGGACCCTGGACGCCGACGAGGCCAACGCGCTGACCAGTTCGCTGATCGCGGTCTTCCAGGGGCAGGGCGGCGCGTTGAACACGTTGCTGGGCAACACCGCGTCGTTCACCGACTCGCTGGCCGACCGCGACCAGTTGATCGGCGACGTGATCGACAACCTCAACACCACCCTCGCCACCCTCGACGGCGACCGGGAGGGCCTCGACACCAGCGTCGACCTCCTGCAGCAACTCGTCACCGGGCTCGCCGAACAGAAGAGCACCGTCGGCAACGCATTGACGCAGACCTCGCGCGTCACCAACGGTCTCGCCGACCTGTTGGGCACCACCCGGCCGACCCTGCAGTCGATGGTGACCAACACCGGACGGGTCTCGGAGGAGTTGCTGGCCGCGGAACCGTTTGTCCGGAACCTGATCTCGCGACTTCCCGAGGACTACAAGACGCTGTCGAACCTCGGCTCCTACGGCGCCTGGCTGCAGATCTACTTCTGCCGCATCCGGCTGATGCTGCCGGCGCCCGGCGGTCAGACCATCCTGTACACGTCGAACAACGTGATGGGGAACTCGACGACGGCAGGCGGAAGGTGTGACGGCTCATGAGTCTTCCGTTCGGCGGCATGTTCTCGAGCCGTAGATCCGAATCCGACGAGGCCGACGTCGCCCGCGAGCAGAAACGCGGACAGCGGAGTCGCGCACAGGTCGGCGTCATCGGCATCGTCGTGATCGGCCTGGTGGTCATCACCGCGATGCAGATGGACAAGCTGCCCTACATCTCGCCGATCAGCACCTACACCGCCTACTTCGACGACGCCGGCGGACTCACCAAGGGCGACATCGTCTCCGTCTCCGGGGTCCAGGTGGGCACGGTCGAGTCGATCGAACTGGCCGGTACCGACGCCGGGACCAAGGTCAAGGTCGGGTTCCGCATGGACGACACCGTCGAGATGGGGTCGGACTCCCAGGCCGCGATCCGGACCGAGACCGTCCTGGGCCGACGCAATCTCACGGTCATCCCGCACGGAGGCGACCGGATCAAGCCCGGTGGCTCGATCCCGGTCGGCAACACGATCTCGCCGTATTCGCTGCAGGACGCACTCGAAGGAGCGACCGACACCGTCGCCGACACCGACACCGACCAGCTCAACGAGGCGCTCAACACGCTGACGATCACGTTCTCCGAGACACCGGATCAGGTCCAGGGGGCGGTCAACGGTGTTGCGCGGCTGTCGAAAGCGGTCGCCGACCGCGACAAGGAACTGCGGGCGCTGCTCGCCAAGGCCAACCAGGTGAGCAAGATCGTCGGCGACCGCAACGAACAGATCAACCGGTTGCTCATCGACGCCAACGCGCTCGTCGGGGAGATCGAGATGCGGCGCTACGCGCTCAACCAGCTGATCAAGGGGATCGGTGACGTCACCGCTCAGCTGCGGGGCTTCATCGCCGAGAACAACGCGCAGCTGACGCCCGTGCTGCAGAAGTTCGACCGCGTCGCGACGATCCTCACCGACAACGAGAAAGAGCTGAAGGAGACGATCGACCGTCTCGGACCGTTCGCGAACACCCTCGGCGAAGCAGTGGCGTCGGGCCCGAACTTCGATTCCCTCGTCGGCGTGAACACCTTCGGCGACTACACCGCGGTGTTCCTCAACGCCCTGCGCGGTCGGTACCCGCAGCTGTGGCAGTCGCTGATGTACACGGGCAACCCGCTGCTTCCACAGGGCTGGAGCCTGGGACCTCCAGCGGGTAGCGATACGCCGCGCGGACCACTGCCCAGCCCGACCTATCCCACGCCCGCGCCGACCACGAGGGGGAGGTGACATGACCGTCGGAAGTATGTCCATCGGACGCAAGGTGCTCTTCGGGGTACTCGCCGTGATTCTCGCGGTCGCCCTGGTCCTCGTGGGCTGGAAGGTGTTCACCAAGTCGACGACGAATACGTTCACCGCCTACTTCGCCGGGGTCGCCAGTCTGTACAAGGGGGACCCGGTCCGGGTGCTCGGTGTGAACGTGGGTAGCGTCTCCGCGATCACCCCGCGCGAGAACGACGTGAAAGTCGAACTGCGCGTGGACAAGAGCGTCGACATCCCGCAGGACGCGAAGGCCGTCATCGTCGCGCAGAGCCTGGTCTCCGGTCGGTTCGTACAGCTGACGCCGGTCTACTCCGGTGGGCCGGAGATGTCCGACGGCGCCGACATCCCGATGGACCGCACCGCGGTGCCGATGGAGTGGGACGACATCAAGGCCCAGCTCACCCGACTCACCGAGGCCATCGGTCCGCAAGGGGCCGATCCGGGCTCGGCGGCCAAGGCGGTGAACGTCTTCGACGAGAATCTCGAGGGCAACGGCGAGGCGATCAACGCGTCGATCCGGGAGGTGTCCGACGTGATCGGCACCCTCGCAGCCGGCAGCGGCGACCTGTTCGCCACCATCCAGAGTCTTCAGAAACTCACCGATGCATTGTCGGGAAGCCACGAGCAACTCGTGCAGTTCAACGGCCGGATCGCCTCGGTCAGTTCCGTGCTCGCGGACAACACGACCGAGCTCGATGAAGCGCTCAAAGGTCTCGACGCGGCGATGACCGATGTGCAGACCTTCATCGACACCAATCAGACGGCGCTGTCGTCATCGGTGGAGCGTCTGGCCGCGAGTACGAAGATCGTGGCGGACAAGGACGAACAGGTGCGTGGCGTGTTGCATTCGGCGCCCAACCAGCTCGCGAACTTCTACAACATCTACAACCCGCTTTCGGGATCCCTGTCGGGTGTCTTCGGTTTGGGGATGGGAACAAATCTCATCACTCTGTTGTGCGGAACCATGGAATCCACCAAGCGGCCGGGATCGACGATGGCGGATGTCGACAAGTGTGTGGAGATCCTGGCTCCGGTCCTGTCGTCGATCTCGATGAACTACCCACCGTTCCTGACCAATCCGGTGCAGGGTCGCAACGCCACGCCGAGCCAGCTCGAGTACCAGAACGCGAGCGTCCGGGCTCGTGCGAATGCCGGGGTCACCCGGCTCGACAACGAGACCCGTCGTGACAACCGGGGCAGCCCGCTCGAGGATCTGCTGGTGCCGTTCGGGGGTGAGCGATGAGGTCGGTACGACCCCGTGGTTCGCTCATCGTGGGCGCGGCGAGCCTCGCGCTCGTCCTCGCCGGATGTTCCTTCGACGGCCCCAACTCGCTCCCGGTCCCTGGAGCCGAAGGTACCGGCGGTGAATCCTACGAGATCACCGCGGTCATCCCGTCGGCGGCCGGACTGGTCAACAACGCGCCGGTGCTCATCGACGACGCGACGGTCGGCAGCATCGGCGACATCGAGGTCCAGGACTGGAACGCGCTCGTCACGATGCGGCTCAACGACGGGGTGATCGTCCCGCGCGGTTCGCATGTCATGGTCGGGCTGACCAGTGTGCTGGGTTCGACGCACCTCGAGATCGTGCAACCGGCCGAGCCCGAGGGCGGCCGGCTCGAACCCGGCGACCAGATCCCCCTGACCAAGTGTCCCGAGCAGTCCAACATCGTGACCGACCCGTCGGTGCCCGCGGTGCCCGACATTAATGCGGCACAACAGGTGTCGGCGTGTACCTACCCCAGTACCGAGCAGGTGCTGAGTTCGCTGTCGGTGGTCCTCAACGGCGGTGGGTTGTCGCAGATCGGCGACATCGTGCACGAGATGAGCGACGTCTTCGGCGGACGCGAGGAGCAGATCAAGGAGCTCATCCCGCGGTTGAACACCCTCGTCGCCGATCTGGATGCGCAGAAGGGCAACATCATCCGCGCGACCGAGGGACTCGACCGGTTGTCGCGCACCATGAACGAGCAGAAGGGCACCATCGAGCGGGCGCTCGCCGACGCCCCGCAGATCCTGCAGTTGCTCGTCGACCAGCGTCAGCAGTTCCTCGACACTCTCGGTTCGGTCGCGACGCTGTCGAAGACCGCCAACGACATCCTCGACGCCAACTCCGAGGACATCGTGACGATCGTGGAGGGGATCGAACCGGCCCTCGATCAGCTCCAGGCCGCGGGTCCCGCGATGACTCAATCGCTGAACATCCTGCTGACCTTCCCGTTCTACGAGCCGACGATCCGACAGATCGTCAAGGGTGACTACGTGAACTCCGATCTGGTGCTCGACCTCACCGTCGAACGACTGAGCAAGAGCATGTTCGCCAGCCTCGGCGTCACCGGCCCCGAGGGCGTCTTCGGACGGCCCGCAGGCGCCGCCGCGCGCGGACTGAACCCGTTCATCGCGCCCCTGCAACCGGGCGGCGAACGCGTGCCCGACTCGGCCGAACCGATTCCGGCGAACATGGTCCCGCGGGTCTCGCCGACCACGCCGGCGGCAGTCCCGGCCGCGGGAGGTGGCCGCTGATGAAGATCACGAGATTCGTCCGGATGCAGCTGATGATCTTCGCCATCGTGACCGTGGTCGCGATGGTGGTGATGGCGCTGTTCTACATCCGCATCCCGTCGATGTTCGGGGTCGGCAGTTACCAGGTGCAGCTGCTGCTGCCCACCAGCGGTGGGCTGTACCAGAACGCGAACGTCAGCTACCGCGGCGTGTACGTCGGCAAGGTCGACTCCGTGCAGCTGACCGACACCGGCGTCGAAGCGGTGCTGACGATCGAGAACAGCGCGGAGATCCCGGCTTCGTCGACCGCGTCGGTGCGCAGCGTCTCCGCGATCGGTGAGCAGTTCGTCGAGTTCACGCCGGATCCCGAGGCGGGCGAGTCCGGCGAATACCTGCAGGACGGCGCGACGGTGTCGACCGACGAGGTCCCGGTGGAGATCTCGGCGATGCTCGACCAGGCCGACCGCCTGCTGGCCGAGATCGGTGACACCCGTTTGCGGTCGCTGATGGACGAGGCGTTCATCGCGTTCAACGGCACCGGGGAGGCGTTGCAGCGCCTGCTGGACTCGATGGTGCTGTTCGTCGACGAGGCGAACAAGAACACCGACACGACAATCCAACTCGTCGAACAGGGCGCACCACTGCTGGCAACCCAGTCACGTACGGCCGACGACATCCGTTCCTGGACAAGAAACGTCACCGCGTTCACCGATCAGTTGCGGGCGAACCGGCCCGAGATCGGCGACATCCTGCGCAAGGGGCCGTCGACCGCGTCGAAGAGTCAGGAACTCTTCGAATCCCTCGGTGCGTCGTACCCGTTGCTCGTGTCGAACCTCGGTACGATCGCCAAGACCCAGGTGGTGTACCTGCCGAACTGGAAGCAGGTGCTCGTTCTCTATCCGCGACTGGTCAGTTCGTTGATCACGGCCGTGAACACCGGCACCAACCGGTTCGGTCCGAACGTGAACTTCTCGCTCGGTTTCCAGGACCGGCCGCCGTGCAACATCGGTTTCCTCCCCAAGGAGGACTGGCGTTGGCCGTCGGTGCAGACCGCCCGGGAGCTCCCGCCGGGAATGCTGTGCCGGGTGCCGCAGAACTCCAACATCGCCGTCCGCGGTGCGCGTAACTATCCGTGCGCGGAGTTTCCGGGCCGTCGCGCACCCACCCCCGCAGAGTGTGCCACAGGCTACGTACCGAAACCGGGCTCGGTCGACCCGTTCCAGAGTGGGCTGCCGTTCGGCCTGAAATGGCAGCCGGCGTCCTCCGGTACCGTGACACCCGGCACACCGAAGGACTTCGACGCGGAGCCCGCGGTGTATGCGACGACCTACGACCCGGACTCGGGTGACTTCATCGGGCCCGACGGGAAGACCTACAACGCCGGGGCCGGCAGTGATGAGCAGGAACAGAGCAGTACATGGCAGACGATGATCAGCGGGACGGTCACCCCGTGACGCCGGACGGTCCTCGCACGACGTCCCCGGAACGGTCCGGCTCGGAGCGTGCAGGTGATCGCCGCAACGTGAAGCGGCCGGTGCGGTCGGCGCCGATCCGGCGTGGGCGTCCGACGGGGAAGAAGCCGTCGACGCCGGCCGCCCCGGTCCCCGCGCCCGTGGAACCCGAGTCCTCGGATGTGGCCGCCGCGCAGCCGATGACCACCGCCGAGCACGAGGAGAAAGTCACTGCGGAGCAGTCGATCTCGCCCGACCCGTCCGAGGTCGAGAAGACCGTCGGTTACCGGGAGCGTCGACGCGCCCGGACGGCCGCGGCGTCGTCGGCGGCGGTGACGCGGAAAGGCAAGCGTCGCGTCCGTTATCGCGGGTCCGATCGTCGTCGGTCGGCGAAGGCGATCGTGGGCGTCGTGGTGGCGCTCGTGGTCATCGTCGTGTGCGCCATCGCATCGGTGGTGTTCGCGCTCGGCATCGCGCGTCAGGACCGGACCGACGACCTGCGGGCCGAGTATTCCGCGTTCGCTTCGCAGGTTCTCGTGAACCTGACCAGCATGAATCCCGACACCGTCGACCAGACGCTGACGTCGGTCCAGGAGGACACGAGCGGCAAGGTCAAGCAAGAGGTCGAGAACAACATCCAGCAGGTGGCGGCCCTTGTCCGGGACGGCAAGCTCGAGACCCGCTCGCTCATCCTCTCGTCCGCGGTGACCAAGGCCGAACCCGACGAAGGCTCGGTCATCATGGTGTTCGGCTGGCATCAGCGATCGCTCGACGGCGAGGTGCCGTCACAGGAGAAGGTGTTCCGCTGGCGGGTGGACATGACGCGGATCAACGGCGACCTCAAGATGACCGACTTCGAGTGGGTGGCGTGATGTCGGCCCGCTCCGAGTCCGCGCCCCGATCCGAGCCCGCGCCGAAGTCGACCGGATCTCGATTCGCCCTGCGCAAGGGGCGCCTGGGTCTGATCGCACTCGGCGTGGTGCTGGTCGCCGCGATCGCCGTGACCGCATTTCTCGGTTTTCGCTTCACCCAGGGCCGCGGGGTCGAGGACGCCCGCGCATCGTCGCTGGCGGCGGCCCGGGACTATGCGACGACGATGTTCGGGTACAACGCCGAGAACGTCACCGAGCACATCGACCAGTCGATGAGTGTGCTCACCGGGCCGGCGAAGCCGGAGTACACGAAGCTGATCACCGACAACAATCTCGCCGCCGAGGTGCGCAAGCAGTCGGTGGTGTCCGAGGTGACGATCCAGGACGCGGGTGTGGTGACCAACACCGCGGACACCTCGCAGGTCCTGATCTTCATGAATCAGTCGGTGACCCGCGGCAACAAGGAACTCGTGAGCATCAACCCGTCGCGGCTGACCTTCGACATGAAACGCGAGGGCGACCGCTGGATGATCAACTCGATCGAGGTGATCACCGACGACACGTTCCGATCGAAGATCGAGGTCGTCGAGTCATTGCCGCCCGACGCGAAGCCGCTGCCCGGCCCGAGTTCGGCACCCTCCGGTGCGCCGTCCCCGGCTCCCGGCCCGTCCGTGGCGCCGGTGCCGACTCCCTGACCGCCTTAATCCGTTGCGGCCCGCCCGAATCGGGCGTACGTTCGCGGGTACACAAGGAAGGAGGTGGTCTGATAGTGATTTCTCATCGGACATGTGAGGTGACCATCCGTTAGCAGTTGACCGTGTGGCATTCGTGTCGCACCGAGGCGGGATTCCCGCCGGTCGGCGCAAGCGAATACCAGGTGGTCACCCGGCCCCCGCATCCCGACCCGGTCCGGTCGGCGCAGGCCCTTCGTGGGCGGTGCGGGGGCCGTTCCATGTCTGCTGACGGTTTTGTTCGGTGAATACCCCTACAGGGTAGAAGTACCCCTGGCGTATATACCCTAGGGGGGTATACCCTCGACCTCATGAACACGCACCACGACCATCCACCGACAACGCCGGCACCGGCCGACCACGCGCACCGCCCCCAGTTCGATCCCGGGCCCGACGGCCACGAGGGGCACGCCGATCACACCGGCCACGGCGGACATGCCGGCCATGCGGGCCACGGCGACCACGTGGCGCAATTCCGGCGACTGTTCTGGATCATGCTCGTGCTGGCGGTCCCGACCGTGGCCTTCAACGACATGTTCGCCGACATACTCGGCTACGGTCTGCCCGACGCGGAGTGGGTCCGGTGGGTGTCACCGCTGCTCGGCACAGTTCTCTTCGTGTGGGGCGGGCGCCCGTTCCTCGTCGGCGCGGCCGCCGAGCTCCGAGCTCGTCGCCCGGGGATGATGCTTCTGATCTCGCTCGCGCTCACCGTCGCCTTCGTCGCCTCCTGGGGTTCGACGCTGCACCTGTTCGACCACCACCTGAATTTCTGGTGGGAGCTGGCACTGCTCGTCGTGATCATGCTGCTCGGCCACTGGATCGAGATGCGCTCGCTGGCCCGGACGACATCGGCTCTCGACTCACTCGCCGCGCTCCTTCCGGACGAGGCCGAGAAGGTCGTGGGCAGCGACATCATCTCGGTATCTCCCGAGGAACTGGTCGTCGGCGACGTGGTCGTCGTCCGGCCCGGCGGGTCCGTGCCCGCCGACGGCGCCATCGTCGACGGTTCGGCGAGCATGGACGAGTCGATGGTCACCGGGGAGTCGGCACCCGTTCGGCGGGAGGTCGGTGACGTCGTGGTCGCCGGCACCGTCGCGACCGATTCCGGACTGCGGGTCCGCGTGACCGCGACCGGCGACGACACCGCGCTGGCCGGGATCGGACGCCTCGTCGCCGATGCGCAGGCATCGTCGTCACGGGCCCAACGACTCGCCGATACCGCGGCCGGGTGGCTGTTCTGGTTCGCACTCGGCGCCGCGGTCCTCACCGCGATCGCCTGGACCGCGGTCGGATCGCCCGACGAGGCGGTCGTTCGCGTGATCACGGTGCTGGTCATCGCATGCCCCCACGCGTTGGGACTCGCGATCCCGCTCGTCGTCTCCATCGCCACAGAGCGGGCCGCGCGCGCCGGGGTCCTGATCAAGGACAGGCTCGCCCTCGAGTCGATGCGCAACGTCGACGCCGTGCTCTTCGACAAGACCGGCACCCTGACGAAGGGAGAACCGACCGTCCTCGAGCTCGAACCGGCTCCCGGGCAGGACCGGCGTCGAGTGCTGACCCTCGCGGCCGCCGCGGAGGCGGGCAGTGAGCATCCGCTGGCCTCGGCGATCGTGCGGGCCGCTCGAGATGAGGGAATCGATCTGCCCGTCGCACAGGACTTCTCCTCGTCGCCTGCGGTGGGGGTGTCTGCATCCGTCGACGGCCACGGGGTCCGGGTGGGTGGACCCAACCTGCTCGCCGAGCGCGGCCTCGACGAACTGCCCGTCGCGTCGTCGTGGCGGGAGCAGGGGGCGATCATCCTGCACGTGCTCGTCGACGATCGTGTCGTGGGGGCGTTCCGGCTCGCCGACGAGGTGCGTCCGGAGTCGCGTGTGGCCGTGGACGAACTCCACGCTCTCGACGTGCAGGTCGTGATGATCACCGGCGACGCGCAGGCGGTGGCCGACGATGTCGCCGGCCGGTTGGGCATCGACCGGGTGTACGCCTGGGTCCGACCCGAGGACAAGGCCGCCATCGTCGCGGACCTGCAGCACGAAGGTCGTCGCGTCGCGATGGTCGGCGACGGCGTCAACGACGCCCCCGCACTCGCGCAGGCCGACGTCGGGATCGCGATCGGTGCCGGCACCGACGTGGCCATCGGCTCGGCCGGCGTCATCCTCGCCTCCTCTGATCCGCGATCGGTCCTGTCGGTCATCGAGCTGTCGCGTGCCGGCTATCGGAAGATGGCGCAGAACCTCTGGTGGGCAGCAGGTTACAACCTCATCTCGGTGCCGTTGGCGGCCGGGATCCTGGCGCCGATCGGGTTCGTCCTGCCCATGAGTGTCGGCGCGATCCTGATGTCCGCCTCGACGGTGGTCGTGGCGTTGAACGCACAGCTGCTGCGTCGACTCGATCTGCGTCCCGGTTCCATCCGAAACCGATCCGGGCGCAGGTAGGGCAGCGCTACAAGATTCGCGTAGCGCAGTACTCGCGAAACCGCGGCGTGAAACCGCTGGACTGGGAGCACAGCACAGTCCACGGCGCCCGCCGGGGCGCCGAGAGGGAGAAGAAGAGATGGTGACCATGCATGTCGCCGCGGCGGTCGGGACGCAGGATCGCGATCGCATCGAACCCGTGGTGGGCGAGAACTACTGGACCCCGGGCGACCCGGACTTCGGGACGGCGTCGGCACCCCGATTCGCGTTCGCCGACCCGCACGCCGCCGGCCTGTTCCACGCCGAGGACCTGTCGCGGGAGGCCGGTGACCGCATCGCCGTCCACAACCGTGGTGTGCACGACGTGGCTGCCGTGGTCCTGCTCGAGGATGGCCGGTCGTATGTCGAACTCTTGCCTCCCGGTTCGGAAATCGCTCTGCCGGAGGCGGATTCGCTCACCTACCTCCAGGCCCCCCGCACCGCTGACGGCCGGCCGGTTCTGTACGGCGCGGTGTGGGTGCGCGACGGGCGGGTGATGCCGGTGACGGTTCCGATCCCCACCCGCCGCGAGTTCCTCGACCAGCGATATCTCACCCCGTGGAGCGCGGAGTGGAACGGCGGTGTCTCCGGTCGGCACATGCTCGATGCCGCGGCGGCCGGTGTCTCGTACCAGTACCGGACGGGCGGTTCGACGTTCGTCGTACGCAACGCGGGCAGCGACTGGATCGGGGTGGTCCATCGGTCCGGCACGGAGTTCACCTTCGTCGAATGCCCACCGGGTGGGCGTGCCGTCTTCGAACTCTCCCCGCAGTCCGCCCGCGCTGAGGTGTTCTCGGTCGTCGGTCGCCGGGGCGGCGGCACGGCCGGGCACGCCCCGTACATGTCGAGGTCGGGAACCGTGCATCCCGGTTGGGCGGGTCGGCCGGGGGAAGTCACCGCCTACGGTTCGGTCGTCGTCATGCTCGGCGCGCCGGTGTACAGCGCGCTGCCGAAACGCAATCTGTACCTTGCGTTCTCGGATCGGCGGCCCTTCGAGGCTCGCTTCGCTCGCACCTCAGGGAGCAGGGGGCCGAGCCGCCGGGAGCGAAGCGAGCGGGGCGAATGTGCGAGCCGCCGGGAGCAGGGCGCGCGTCCCTGCCGCGGGTTCCGTCGATGAGGTGGATCAGCCGACGTGGCGGCGCAGCTTGGCGGAGAGCCGCGGGGTGAGGTCCCCGTCGGCGTCGACGCGCTCCTCGACGTAGGCGAGGTCGCCGTCGGCGACGAGTCCGTACAGCCGTTTGGCGCCGCCGGTGCGTTGACCTGATTCTGCCTTGATGACGACGTCGGTGGCGAGTTCCCAGGTGGTCTGATTCAGGGGAGTGCCGTAGAAGAGTTCGATCGAGCCCTCGGCGTGGGCGAGGAGCAATTCGATGGTGTCGTCCTCACCGATCCGCCAGAACCCGGACTCGCGGAGGTCGGGCCGCTGGTAGGCAGCATCGTCGTCGATCACCCACGAGCGGGACTCCCAGGTGAGGAAGTTCTGGCCGTCGTGGGACACGACGATCTGCTGAGCGAAGTGATAGTCGGTGTCCGTCTGGGGATCGTGGCCTTCGCCCTCGCCACGCCACACGCCGACGAGCGGCAGGAGTGCGAGGAGGCCGGGATGCAGGTCCGCGCCGAGGCGGAGGTTCGCGGTGTCGGCCGGGAGCGGCAGATCATCCCATGTGGGGACGTTGCGTTCACGGCTGCCGGACTCCACCGCCCGGGCCTCGGCCTGACTGATCGCCTCGTCGCCCGACCGGCGGGCTTCGGCGGCGAACCCGTCACCGGATGACTCCGCGCCGGCGGGGCCGTCCGCGGCCGGATCTCCGGGTGAGGACGTCACGACTCGTCGGTCACCAGACGGTACAGGGTGTAGACACCGAACCAGGTGATCAGCACGGCGGCCAGGATCAGCAGGATTTCGAAGAAGAGGACCACGAGGGAAATTCTAACCCCGGCGTGGTCAGGGCGCCGTCGAGGGGTGGGCCCTTCGTGGCTCGTCGCTTACGCTCCTCTCACCTCAGGGACCAGTGGGATCAGAGGGCGGTGAGAACGAGACAGCCCGGTCACCGCGGATGCGGTGACCGGGCTGCCGGGTCGAGCGTGGCGTCACTTCGAGACGGTGATGTCCTTCTCGTGGATGCCGGGGCCCTCGGGGCTGATCGTCACGTCGCCGTTGCCCACCGCGGACAGGGCGCGCAGCGTCCAGGTGCCGGGGGCGGCGAAGAAACGGAAGTCGCCGGTGGGCGATGCCACGACCTCGGCGGTGAACTCACCGGTCGAGTCGAGCAGACGCACGAAGGCGCCGGCGACGGGCGAACCCGAGCCGTCGGTGACCTGTCCGGTCAGGACGGTCTCCTTCTCCACGTCGACGCCAGCGGGCAGCTTCTGTCCCTGCTTGGGTGCAGCACACATATCTCTTACTTTCCTTCTCCGAGTTCGATCGGGACGCCGATCAGCGAGCCGTACTCGGTCCAGCTGCCGTCGTAGTTCTTGACGTTCTGCTGGCCGAGCAGTTCCTTCAGCACGAACCAGGTGTGGCTCGACCGCTCGCCGATGCGGCAGTACGCGATGGTGTCCTTCGAGCCGTCGAGTCCCGCCTCGCCGTAGAGCTCCTTGAGCTCCTCGTCGGACTTGAAGGTGCCGTCCTCGTTGGCGGCCTTGCTCCACGGCACGTTGATCGCGCTCGGGATGTGACCGGGACGCTGGCTCTGCTCCTGCGGGAGGTGGGCCGGCGCGAGGATCTTGCCGGAGAACTCGTCCGGGCTGCGCACGTCGACGAGGTTCTTGGTGCCGATGGCGTCGACGACCTCATCGCGGAACGCGCGGATGCTGACATCCGGCTCGCCGGCCTTGTAGGTCGTGGCGGGACGGCTGACGGCGTCGCTGGACAGCGGGCGACCGTCGAGCTCCCACTTCTTGCGGCCGCCGTCGAGGAGCTTGACGTCGTTGTGGCCGTACAGCTTGAAGTACCAGTAGGCGTATGCAGCGAACCAGTTGTTGTTGCCGCCGTAGAGGATCACGGTGTCGTCGTTCGCGATCCCGCGCTCGGAGAGCAGCTTGCCGAACTGTTCGGCATCGACGAAGTCGCGGCGGACCGGATCCTGCAGGTCGGTCTTCCAGTCGAGCTTGACGGCGCCGGCGATGTGCCCGCCGTCGTAGGCCGAGGTGTCCTCGTCGACCTCGACGAAGACGGTCTTGTCGGCATTGAGGTTCTGCTCAGCCCATTCGGTGCTGACCAGGACGTCGGAACGTGCCATGGCGGTGTCCTTTCGGAGTGGATCGGTGATGGTCGTCGAACGGATGGAGATGGTGGAGACGGTGAGGCGCGAGAAGGATGCCCGCGTCTCGGGGAGATGAGCACGGGTGACGGCGCATGGGAACGAGGTCGCAGACCTCGGTGGAGACGCCCCCGTTCTCATCGACGGTGTGGGCGGACCGGCTGCTCAACGCAGCACGGGTTGGTCACACCGTCAACGGCGAGTGCGACAACAGCAGTCGGCGACACGACAGAAGTCGATCGCCCGGCGTCGTGTGAGCAAGTACTCACGGCGCTGCTGCATGCCCACGAGGGTACAACAGAGCCGATCGAGCCCCCAACGGCCGGGGTGCTTTGCCGCCGAGACCGGGAGAACACGGTCTGAACTGCTCAGAAGCGGTCGAGGCGCACCGATGCCGGACCGGAGTCGCCGACCAGTTGGACGTCCCCGCCGAAACTCTCCGCGCGATCGGGTTCGACATCCCAGGCCATCGGCAGGCGCGGGAGCGTCAGGCTGAACCGATCGAGCACGGCGGCGCGGAATTCCGCCGGGACCTCGGCGTCGACGTGGCGTTCGGGGCCGGTGTAGAAGCCGGTCGCCCGGATGTCCAGTGCGCCGTCGACGACGGAGAGGTCGACGGACACACTCACCCGCACCTTGGGGCGGTCGTAGGACGACGCCGACGGCGGGTCGGCGGGATCGAGCCCGTCGCCCGGCGGCAGTGCGACCGTGCCGGTGAGCACGACGCCGGTCTCGCGACTGACGATGCCGTCCTGGGGCCCGCCTGCGCCCGCCGTGTCGTCCGGTCCCGGGGTGCTGACGGTCAGGTCGATGATGCGCAGATACCGGGCCAGGGTGACGGCATCGAGGCGGGTGTACGCCGAGATCGAGCCGGTGTGGAGAACATCACTCGCCGAGAATCCGCTGCCGTCGGCCACGTCGAACGGGCCGAGAGAAGCACCCAGCTCACCGCGGCAGACTCCGCGGGCGGGCGGACACCCGGGTAGTTCGACGCCGCGGGCGGCGATCGTGGCCCCGTCGAAGTGACCGGCGGACGACTGCGGGGTGAACGGGAAACCCGCGATGGTGACCTCGGGATCGAAAGTCACGCGGGGGGATTGGGCGAGGGCGCGGGAGAACTGATGCTCCCCGCGAACGGCGGCCCCGACGTCGACGCCGAGCGCGACCCCCGCGGCGGCCAGGGCGGCGACCACACCGATGACGAGCACTTTCCGGATGCGCGGCATGCTCGGCCGATCACCCTCCCCGTCGTGGTCATCCGGCGGTCGTGGTCGCCTTGTTAACAGGTGAGCGCGCCGGTGGCGCTATTCTGTCACCTATCTCGCACACGTTGGTAAGGCGGCGTAAACAATCGCCGAGCCACGCGCGGGTGGCGTTCACGTCGTGGTGAGCGATCTGGATGGTCCGGGACGGGGACGAACGAGATCGGAGTGCTGGGTGGATCTCTTGTTGTTGACGGCCGACCCGAATCCGGAGTCGGTCTTGCCGTCGTTGTCGCTGCTCGCGCACACGGTGCGGACCGCTCCGACCGAGGTGTCGTCACTCATGGAGGCGGGGAACGCCGATGTGGCGCTGGTCGATGCCCGCGCCGACCTGGCGGCGGCCCGCGGGCTGTGCCGCCTGTTGGGCAGCACCGGCTCCTCGGTGCCGGTCGCGGCGGTGCTGACCGAGGGCGGGCTGGTCGCGGTCAACGCGGACTGGGGCATCGACGAATTCCTGCTGCCGGGTACCGGTCCGGCCGAACTCGATGCCCGGTTGCGCCTGCTCGTGGTTCGAACCCGGGGGGTTGCTGCGGAGGAGTCCTCGGGCAAGGTCACGCTGGGGGAACTCGTCATCGACGAGGGGACCTACACCGCACGCCTGCGCGGACGTCCGCTCGACCTGACCTACAAGGAGTTCGAGCTCCTGAAGTACTTGGCGCAGAATGCGGGTCGCGTGTTCACGCGCGCCCAGCTGCTCCAGGAGGTGTGGGGGTACGACTTCTTCGGCGGCACCCGCACCGTCGACGTCCATGTCCGTCGACTCCGCGCCAAACTCGGCAGCGAGCACGAGTCGCTGATCGGGACCGTCCGCAACGTCGGATACAAGGCAGTCCGTCCGACGCGTGGCCGGGCGCCCGCGGCCGACGCCGACCTGTCCGAGGACGCCTCTGGCCCCGATGCGGTCGGCACCGATGACTTCGACGACGCGCTCGACGGTCCCGATCCGTTCGACGAGGAGTTCAGTGCCAGTGCCGGGAACTGAGGACCCGCAGGTGCGTCGAGGCGCACTGCCCGACGACGTCGCTGAATTCGCTCACCGTTTGGTGCGCGAGGCGAACGACGCCGATGGTGTCGCCCCGCTCTCGGAGGGGGCGGTCGCCGCGATCGACGCCCCCGAGGGCTCGCCGATCGTGCACGTCAGGTCGAAGGCGGGGTACGCCGTCATCGTCCCCGGTCGCGACGGCGAGCCGGCGATGATCGAGGCGGTTGTCGACCCGGCGCACCGACGGGAGGGACATGGCCGGGCGCTGCTCGACGCGGCGTTCGGGGCCGCGCCCGAATCGGGGTCGGGGGTCCGGGTGTGGGCTCATGGAAATCTGCCTGGTGCGGTGGCGCTCGCCGCGGCGATGGGGCTGACGAAACGTCGCGAACTGCTGCAGCTGCGCCGCCCGGTCGGACCCGGCCACGAACTCCCCGAACTCGTCGTCGACCCGACGGTCGACCTGCGGACCTATGCCGGACCGGCCGATGACGCCGAGATCCTGCGGGTGAACAACGCGGCCTTCGACTGGCATCCCGAGCAGGGTGGCTGGTCGCCGGAGCAGATCCGTGAACGGGTTGCCGCCGACTGGTTCGATCCGGCGGGTTTGTTCCTCGCCTTCGACCGTGCCGGCGACGGATCGGGCGGGGGAGATGGCAAGCTCCTCGGGTTCCACTGGACGAAGCGGCACGACGCGGACCTCGGCGAGGTGTACATCGTCGGCGTCGATCCTGCGGCGCAGGGTCGCGGACTGGGTCGGTTGTTGACGCTCGCCGGCCTGCATCACCTTGCGCGCGAGGGCGTCTCGGAGATCAACCTCTACGTGGAGGGTGACAACGTCGCCGCGCTGCACACCTACGAGCGCCTCGGGTTCACCCGATACGCCGTCGACGTCGCCTACGGCTGAGGCTGCCCGAGTGCGGCGCCGATGGCGTCGACGACGTCGCCGATGTGGGGCTCGCGAACCACGGACAGGTGATTGCACTCGAGACGGAGGACGTCGACGTCCCCGGTCACGATGTGCCGCCGCCACACCGAAGGGTCGTCACGATTCTCGCTGCCCTGCACCACGAGCGCGCGACCGGTGTACGGGCGGGGGCGGTGCAGCCGCGCCACCCGGACACCGAGTTCCTCGAGCGCCTGCGCGTCGGCGGTCGGCGAGGTTCTCACCACACCGGCGAGCGGAACCCGAATTCGTCGGCGCCACGATTCTTTCCGGGGAGCGGTTCATATGTGGTGGCCGTCGTGAGGGACGGGTCGGCGCGCTTGGCGCGATGCAGCACCCGCGGTGGGACGAACGTGTCCACCACGACGACCAGATCGACATGGTGCCCGTCGGCCTCGAGGCGTCGCGCGGCCGCCGGTCGTCGGGCAGGCCACCGGGCGGTCTCGCCGGTGGGGCGAGGGCAGGAGCCCGCCCCGGGTGTGCGGGCCGATTCGCGCGAGCCCGACGATCCGTCCTGTAGCCAGGTGCCCAAGTCTCGAATGTCGGGTTACGCAGATCACGTACGATCACGCCTGGGCAGGTCGCATCCCGTCTGCCTTGGCCAGTTCACCTGTCGTTCATCTTTTGGAGGGGATCAGTCCACCACGCCCCCATAGCTTTCCACTCGGACACTCCGGAGCCGACGCCGGTCGGAGCGGGGAACGCGAACGGAAAGGCAACACCAGCGGTGAAAATCAATCGGAACGGCGCCCTGGCGTCGGTGTCGGCGATCGCGGCACTGACACTCGTCACGGCGTGCGGCGGTGGGGGAAGCGAACAGACTGTCAGCGGCGAGGGCTCGACCGCGCAGCAGAAGGCCATGGAGCACTTCAGCCAGGTCCTCACCGACAACAGCGACATCGTGCTCGACTACACCGGCAGCGGCTCGGGCGACGGCATCAAGAAGTTCATCGCGGGCGACGTCGACTTCGCCGGCTCGGACTCGGCCCTCAAGGACGACGAGGTCACCGACGCCACCGCACGTTGCAACGGCAACGCCCCCTGGCACCTCCCGCTGGTCGTCGGCCCCGTCGCGGTCGCCTACAACCTCGACGGTGTCGAGGACCTCAAGCTCAATCCCAGCGTCATCGCGCAGATCTTCAACGGCAAGATCACCACCTGGAACGATCCCAAGATCGCCGCGCTGAACCCCGGTGTGTCGCTGCCCACCACCGACATCGTCCCGGTCTACCGCTCGGACAGCTCGGGTACCACCGACAACTTCCAGCGCTTCCTGGAGAACGCGGCTCCGGCTGACTGGCCGTACGAGCACAGCAAGGAATTCGCGCCCAAGGGTGTCGGTTCCGGTGCCTCGAAGTCGACCGGCGTCGGCGACACCGTCAGCAAGACCCCCGGTTCGATCACCTATGTCGAGTGGGGCTTCGCCACCGAGAACAACCTCGGTGTCGCCCAGGTCGACTTCGGTGCCGGTCCGGTCACGCTGAACGCGGAGAGCGCGGGCAACGCCCTCGAGTCGCTCGCCTTCGCCGATCCGGCCAGCAAGGACCTCGTCGTCGACACCGACGCCCTGTTCGCCTCGAAGGCTCCGGGCGCCTACCCGCTGCTGCTCACCCCGTACTCGATCGTCTGCTCGGCGGGCTACGAGGACGAGGCCACCAGCCAGACGCTGAAGGACGCGTTCACCGCGGTCCTGAACGACGGCCAGGCCGGTCTCGAGGAGATCGGCTACGTGCCGGTGCCCGACGCCTTCAAGACCAAGCTGCAGGGGACCATCGACTCGCTGTCCGGTGGGTCCGGAAACGCCTGATCAATCCCCTCTGATCACGTGCGCGGGGCCGCCTCGGTTGCGGCCCCGCGCGTGTGGTTGACACACTGACACGACATTTCGCGTGTCCACGAGACGGCGGGAAGTGGCCCCAATGACCAGAGCCGAATCACAAGAAGGACGCATGACCTCGCTGAGCAAAGAGGGTGGCGCGATCCCGCCGGACACCGGCGAAGTCCAGGCCCCCGGGTCATCGCCCGACCAACCCGGATCCTCGCTCCACGCGGCCGCGCATCACCGCGTCGCCGATCGGGTGTTCCGCACCCTGGCCGTCGGCTCGGGATTCGTGGTCTCGATCGTCATCGCGCTGATCGCACTCTTCCTTCTCGCACAGGCGATTCCGTCGCTGGCGCAGAACGAGGAGAACTTCTTCACCTACACCGGGCAGTGGATCACCAGCGGAGATCAGCTCGCCTTCGGTATCCCCCAGCTGTTCTACGCAACGGTCGTGGTGTCGGTCATCGCGTTGCTGATCGCCATGCCGGTGGCGCTGGGTATCTCGATCTTCCTCACCGAGTACGCGCCGAAGCGGTTCGTCGGCCCGATCACCTACACCGTCGACCTCCTCGCCGCGGTGCCGTCCATCGTCTACGGCCTCTGGGGCATCCTCGTGCTCGGCCCGGCGCTGGTGCCGGTGAACGAGTGGCTGGTCGGCAATCTCGGCTTCCTGCCGTTCTTCCAGGAACCCACCCAGATCGCGAACATGAGCACCGGCGGCACGCTGCTGACCGCAGGCATCGTGCTGGCGGTCATGATCCTGCCGATCATCACCGCGGTCACCCGCGAGGTCTTCATGCAGACCCCCAAGGGGCATCGTGAGGCCGCGCTCGCCCTGGGCGCCACCAAGTTCGAGGTCGTCAAGGTCGCCGTGCTGCCCTTCGGGTTCTCCGGATACATCTCCGGTTCGATGCTCGGCCTGGGCCGCGCGCTCGGCGAGACGATGGCCCTGCTGCTCATCATCTCGACCGCCGGTCCCATGAACTTCAACCTCATGGAGAGCGGCGAGACCTTCGCGACCAAGATCGCCAACAACGCGGCCGAATTCGACTCGCCCGCCAAGACCGGCGCCTACATCTCGGCCGGCCTGACCCTGTTCGTCCTGACCTTCATCGTCAACGCCGCCGCCCGCGCGGTCGTCGCCGGAAAGAAGTGACCATGTCTGTGACCACGACTACTTCCGCGGCCGATCCGGTCAAGAAGCCCTCCGGCTTCACCCCGATGTCCGGGCGTCGGCGTTTCACCGACGGGACCGTCCGCGTCGCCGTCATGGCCGCCCTGCTGCTGGCGCTGGTTCCCCTGCTCTGGCTGGTCTTCACGCTGGTGTCGCGGGGTATCGAGACGATCATCGACATCGACTGGTGGACCCAGGCCGAGCGACGCGGCGGCGCCGCCAATGCGATCGTCGGCACGCTGATGCAGACCGCCCTCGCGGCGGTCATCTCCATCCCGCTCGGCATCTTCGTCGCCATCTATCTGGTGGAGTACGCGACGAAGAAATCGCTCCTCGCGCGTGTCACCACGTTCATGGTCGACATCCTCTCGGGTGTGCCCTCGATCGTCGCCGCGCTGTTCGTCTACGCGGTGTGGCGCACCACCCTCGGATTGCCCCGCTCGGGATTCGTGGTCGCGATCGCGCTGGTGTTGCTGATGGTCCCGCTCGTGGTGCGCGCCACCGAAGAGATGCTGAAGATCGTCCCGCAGGACCTTCGCGAGGCGTCGTACGCCCTGGGTATCCCGAAGTGGAAGACGATCGTGAAGATCGTCCTGCCGACGGCCCTGTCGGGCATCGTCACCGGCGTGATGCTGGCCATCGCCCGGGTCATGGGCGAATCGGCGCCGGTCCTCATCCTCGTCGGTGCCACACGCGCGATGAACTGGAATCCCTTCGACGGCAACCAGCAGTCGCTGCCGCTGATGATGGTGCAGCAGTACAACAACGGACCGGGCGCCTTCGATCAGGTATGGGGCGCGGCGCTGACATTGGTGATCCTCGTTGCCATCGTCTACTTCGGCGCCAAGGCGGTGTCGAAGATCTTCGCCCCCAAGACTTCCTGACCTCCCACCCTTCTCGGGTCATCTTTTCCAGAACGGACCAATGACATGGCAAAGCGCCTCGACATCAAAGACCTGAACATCTATTACGGCGACTTTCACGCGGTCAAGGACGTCACCCTCGAGGTGCCGCCGCGCTGCATCACCGCGTTCATCGGCCCGTCGGGCTGCGGTAAGTCGACCGTGCTCCGAACCCTCAACCGCATGCACGAGGTCACCCCGGGTGCCTACGCCAAGGGCAGCGTGCTGCTCGACGGCGAGGACATCTACGGCAAGACCGTGGACCCGGTGAGCGTGCGCGCGACCATCGGCATGGTGTTCCAGCGGCCGAACCCGTTCCCGACGATGTCGATCCGCGACAACGTCGTCGCCGGCCTGCGTCTGCAGGGTGTGCGGAACCGATCACAGCTCGACGACGTCGCCGAGAAGAGCCTGCGCGGCGCCAACCTCTGGGAAGAGGTCAAGGATCGCCTCGACAAGCCGGGCGGCGGACTGTCGGGTGGTCAGCAGCAGCGTCTGTGCATCGCCCGCGCCATCGCGGTCTCTCCCGACGTCCTGCTCATGGACGAGCCGTGTTCGGCGCTCGACCCGATCTCGACGCTGGCCATCGAGGACCTGATGGGTGAACTCAAGAAGGAGTACACCATCGTCATCGTGACCCACAACATGCAGCAGGCCGCCCGCGTCAGCGACCAGACCGCGTTCTTCAACCTCGAGGCGGTCGGCCAGCCGGGACAGCTCGTCGAGATCAACGACACCGAGACGATGTTCTCGAACCCGACGAAGAAAGAGACCGAGGACTACATCTCGGGCCGCTTCGGCTGAGCCTCCGCGCACGAACAGGCCCGCTCACCCGTCCGGGGGAGCGGGCCTCGTCGTGCCTGGGTCGTCGTGTCGGGGTGTCACATGTTGAGCAGCAGGATCACCAGCAGGGCGACCAGCGACGCGGTCACACCCAGGTACGCCAGGATCTTGCGGCGGTGGGCGGCAGCCTCTGCGTCCTCGTCGGTCACCGCATTGAAATCGGGCTCGGTCGGATAGTGCTGGGCCATGTCGCCACCCTAACGACGACCTCGGCGCGTGTGAAATCTCCTCGACGTCGCTGGGGCCCAGATATTCACGGACACGAAAAAAGGCCGAGATTCAGTGTCGGAAACTGAATTCTCGGCCTCTTTCGGTGTGGCCCTCGCTCGATGTTCAGCACCGAGCGAGAGAAATCACCCCACGCTCTGGAACTGCTCCGGGGTCTTGCCCGTCGCGGTGAACACCACGCGGCGCCCGATGAGTACGGCGTGGTCGGCGAACCGTTCGTAGTAGCGGCCGAGCAGGGTCACGTCCACCGCGGCGGCGACGCCGTGCTTCCATTCGCGGTCCATCAGGACGGTGAACAGGTGGCGGTGGAGGTCGTCCATGGCGTCGTCGTCTTCCTGGAGACGAAGGGCGGCCTGCGGGTCGCTGGTCACGAGGACCTCATGTGCGTTCTTGGCCAGGGTGACGGCCAGGCGGCCCATCTCGGCGAAGTAGCCGTTGACCTCCTCCGGGAGTGCCTTGGCGGGATGCCGGCGCCGGGCGACCTTGGCGACGTGCAGCGCCAGTGCACCCATCCGATCGGCGTCGGCGACGATCTGGAATCCACTCACGACTCCACGCAGGTCACCGGCGACCGGGGCCTGCAGGGCGAGGAGCGCGAAGGACTGTTCCTCCGCGCGAGCCGTCAGCCGGCTCATCCGGTCGGTGTCCCCGATGACCTCTTCGGCGATGGCGAGATCGGCCTGCAGCAGTGCCTGCGTGGCGCGCGCCATCGCGGTGCCGGCGAGCTCGCACATCTCACCCAATACCGAGGTCAGCGCCTCGAGTTGCTCTTGATAGGCGGTACGCATGGTCCAAGGATACGTGCGTGATCACTCCTGGCCGACTCCGATCGATGAACGTCCAGTGAACGTCGGGTGCAGATCCGTCCACCTGCGAGTGCACCGACACCTGAAATCACGTACAGGTGGTGTCGCCCGCGTTCGTGATGGCCAGGTCGTTGGGCAGATTGCCGGTGTTCTCCGCAGGTGCGAGCTGGTTCGCCGTCAGGGTCGCCCCGGAGGCCGGTACCGACTCCAGGGAGCCGGTGAAATCCGCACCGACGATGAGCTCGACACCCGACTTGACCGTGCGGTCGAGCTGGATGCTCGCGTTCGGGAACATCTCGGCCAGCGTCGCGGCGGCGTCGCGCTGTCCCGGCCCGTAGCGCACGACGGTGTCGTCGCGGTTCTCCGAGGCATCGGCGACACCCCGAACGTCGAAACCGTACGGCGTGAGCTGCTCGGACACCTCGGTGGCGAGGCCCGTCTGGCCCGTGCCGTTGAGAACCCGGACGCCGACATTGCCGGGGTTCTGGGCGGTCGCGGTCACGGGTCCGGGAGCACTGGCGTTCGAGTCGGTACTCGGTGCGCCGGGAGTCGTCGGCGCCTTCGACGACGACGGCGGCTTCTTACGCGCCTGCTCGCCGGGGAGTGGCAGGTCGTCGATGATGGCGTCGAAGATCGCGTCGATGTCGCTGGTGCGCGGGATCTCGTTGTTGGCGCCGTCGGTGGAGGTACCCGACGTCGGGATCGTCAGGAACGAGACGCGGCCGGCCTCGATGCCCTGCATCGACTCGGCCAGGTTGATGAGCGACTGGGTGTCGACGCCGTCGACGTAGCTGTATTCGATGAACGTGTTGACGATCCCGTTGAGTTTGTTGGGGTTCGACAGCACATTGCCCGACAGGCTCGACCGCAACAGCGACGACATGAAGAGCTGCTGGCGTTTGATCCGGCCGTAGTCGCCGTTGCCCTCCGTGCTGATGTTGCGGGCGCGCACGTAATTCAGCGCACGGCGGCCGGTCAGCTTCTGCTTGCCCGGCTTGCGCAGGATCTGGCCGATCTCGTAGTCGTAGAGCGGCACCGTCGAGCAGACCTCGACGCCGCCGATCGCGCGGACCACCTTCTCGAAGCCGACGAAGTCCATCCCGATGAAGTGGTTGATGTTCAAACCGCTCATCGCGGTGATCACGCGCACGAGACACTGCGGGCCGCCCGCGGCGTAGACGCCATTGAGTTTCACGTCGTAAGCCGGTTGCATCTCGGCGCCATAGGCGCCGGTCGTGTTGTCCCAGGCGCGGCAGGCCGGCTGGTCGACCTGCAGGTCTCGCGGGAACGACACCGCGACGACGCGACTGCGGTTGGCCGGGATGTTCACCAGGATGACGGTGTCCGAACGGGCGCCCTCGGCGTCGGCGGTGGTGCCGGCGCCGACCCTGGAGTTCTGGCCACCGCGGGTGTCGGTACCGACGATGAGGTACGTCTCGTCGCCGTACTGGGCGTCCTTGTTCCGAATGTTCTGGTCATCGGGGTCGACGGCGGTGACGTTCCGCCAGTTGCCGTTCCACGACTGCAGGTAACCCCAGACGAAGCCGGTGCCCACCAGTGCGAGCACGCACGCGATGGCGACCAGGATGCGTCCGGTCGCGGCGGTCTTGCGCAGCATCGCGCGCTGCCGGTCCTCGTCGCGTCCGGGATGGCGCCGAGGCGCCGAGCGCAGGGCGAGGGGTTCGGTGAGGTCGGGTGTGCGTTCCAGCGGGGGCTGGGCCGGCGGTCCGGCCGGGCCGCCGGCGACCGGCTCCTGCGCGCGGGATTCCTCGATCACCCGCTGCTCGGTGGCGCGATCGGACAGGTCGGGCGCGGCGTCGCCGACGGTGGGGATCTTCTGGGTGACCTCGTTGTCGAAACGATGGACGGTCGTCGGGCGGTCGTCGGGCGCCGGCTGCGGAGCTGCGGGGACCCGCCCGCCCGGGGCCGACGGTGGCGTGGCATTTCCGCCGAACGGCGGTCCGGTGCGGCGAGACCGCCCGCGGGTCGACGACGGGGGCTCGGACGTCCGCGACTCCGGGCGCGGCGGAGTAGCGCGGCGGGTGCCGGACCGGCCGGAGCCGGCGGGGGGCTCCGACGGTGACGACTCCTCCGCGTTCATCTGCTCCATGAGCTGGCGAACCGTCAGGCGAGTGCGTCCCCGGACGAAGCGATCTGCCGAGCGTGGCTCGCGGAGGCTGGGGTGCGCCGGGGGAGGGGAGCCCGGGTCGGTGGAACCGGGCGCATCCGGACCGGGGACGGGCTCGAAGTCGTCGCGGGAGCGTCCGGCGCGTCGACCACGACGAGAGCGACCGGCGTCGCCCACCTCGGGGTCGTCCGGGCCCGGTGTCCTACGACTCAATGCACGTTCCTCATGCCCCGTGGTCGTGTCGCGGAGTCACCGCGGATCGGGGCTCGACCAGCGCGGTGCGCACAGAATGGAGGCCCCGGCGGCCGGGACCTCCGCGCAATAGTACTGATCCCACCTGAGAAAGCGTCTCAGCCGGGCACCGGTTGTGACGGTTTTCGCAATCCGGTTCAACCGCCGGAGTGCATGATCTCGGCGCCTGCGGGGATCACGTCCTCGTCGGGGTCGTCGAGCCAGCCGTCCGGCAGCGCGACCTTCGCCGGCGAACCCTGCCGGCCGCGCGGGCCGTGACCGTCGGAGGGGAACGGCGCGTCGGCCGGCAGCTCGGCGAGCAGTTCACGTAGTTCGTCGACGCTGCCGACGAGCGCCATCCGCCGCCGGATCTCCGAGCCGGCCGGGAAACCGCGGAGGTACCAGGCGACGTGCTTGCGGATCTCGCGGCAACCCTTCATCTCGCCGTGGTGATCGACGAGGAGCTGGCAGTGCCGGACCATGATGTCGGCGACCTCGCCCAGGTTCGGCGGCGCCGGCGCGTCGAAACCGCCGAGTTCGGCGGCGAGTTCGGCGAACAGCCAGGGCCGGCCGAGGCAACCGCGGCCGACGACGACGCCGTCGCAGCCGGTCCGGCGCATCATCGCGACCGCATCGGCGGGTTCGAAGATGTCGCCGTTGCCGAGCACCGGAACGGTGGTGACGTGCTCCTTCAGGCGGGCGATCTCGTCCCAGTCGGCCTCACCGGAGTATCGCTGCGATGCGGTGCGCGCGTGGAGGGCGACGGCCGCGGCACCTTCTTCGGCGGCGATCCGGCCGGCGTCGAGATGGGTGCGGTGATCGTCGTCGATGCCGATCCGGAACTTGACCGTCACCGGGATGTCGGTACCCTCGGTGGCCCGGACGGCCGCCGCGACGATCTTGCGGAACAGCGTGCGCTTGTAGGGGATCGCCGACCCCCCGCCCTTGCGGGTCACCTTGGGGACCGGGCAGCCGAAGTTCATGTCGATGTGGTCGGCGAGATTCTCGTCGACGATCATCTTCGCGGCTTGGTACGTGTACTCCGGGTCGACGGTGTAGAGCTGCATCGACCGCGGGTTCTCGTCGGGTCCGAAGGTCGTCATGTGCATCGTGACCGGGTGCCGCTCCACGAGCGCGCGGGCCGTGACCATCTCACAGACGTACAACCCGGAGACGGTTCCGGTGCGGGCGAGCTCGAGTTCGCGGCACAGCGTCCGGAACGCGACGTTGGTGACACCCGCCATCGGGGCCAGTACGACCGGGCTGGCCAGTTCGATGGACCCGATACGCAGTCCCTTCGAGACGCTCGCAAGCTCGCTCCTCAGGGAGCTGGGAAGCGAGCCCTCGGTGGTCGAGGGCGCCGGGTGGCTGTCGACGAGGGTGCTCAGGATGCCTGCTGCTCCCGCTTCTTGGCCTCGCGGGCGAGCGAACGGTCGCGCATCTCCTCGAAGCGGATGGTGTCCTTCTCGAGCTGCTCGAGGAAGGCGGCGAGCTCCTCGCGGGTCTTCTCGCCCTCGCTGCTGAAGTCGTCGCGTTCGAAGACGTTCCACTTACGCAGGACCGGCATGACGACCTCTTCGAGGTGCTGACGCAGGTCGTAGATGCCGTGCTTGGCCATGAGCACGCCGTGGCGACGGAAGTTGGGCATACCGGCGCCGGGCATCTGGAAGTTGGTCACGATGTCGGTGACGGCGCGCAGCGTCTGGTCGGGGGAGATGTCGAAGCCCGCACCGCAGATGTTGCGGTAGAAGATCATGTGCAGGTTCTCGTCGGCCGCGATGCGCTGCAGCATCTTGTCGGCGATCGGGTCGTTGCACGCCTTGCCGGTGTTGCGGTGGCTGACGCGGGTCGCGAGTTCCTGGAAGGTCACGTACGCCACGGAATGCAGCAGACCGAGCTCGTCGGCGTGCTCCTCGAGCTCGTCCACGCGTCCGGCGGCGGCCAGCATCGGGTCGTAACCATTGGTCATGTGGATCATCCGCGCCTCTTCGAGGGCGACGGGATCGACGCCGCGGGTGACCACGAGGTAGTCGCGCATGACGATGCCGTGGCGGTTCTCCTCGGCGGTCCAGCGACCGACCCAGTGGCCCCAGGCGGAGTCCATCGAGAAGTTGTCGGCGATGACACGGTGGTACGACGGCAGGTTGTCCTCGGTGAGGAGGTTCGTGATCATCGCGGCCTTGGCGACCTCGTCGAGCTGCGACTGCTCGGGGTCGTAGTCGACGCCACCCAGGGCGGCGAAGTTACGGCCCTCGTCCCACGGCACGTAGTCGTGCGGGTTCCAGTCCTTGGCGATCTTGAGGTGGCGGTTGACGTTGTCTTCGGCAACCGGGGCCAGCTCCTTGAGTAGCTCGAGTTGCGTCAGGTCGCGTGCCATATAGATGTCCTCCGAACGGTGTCCGCGTGTGTCGTCATTGCGTGTCGTCGTCGTGCGTCGTGTCGATCGATCCG
Source organism: Gordonia sp. SGD-V-85 (assembly GCF_001456905.1). Classification (NCBI taxonomy): domain Bacteria; kingdom Bacillati; phylum Actinomycetota; class Actinomycetes; order Mycobacteriales; family Gordoniaceae; genus Gordonia; species Gordonia sp. SGD-V-85. Next base: position 6,841 of record NZ_LNQO01000025.1, on the reverse strand, counting down.
CGTGCGTGGCCGGCGGCCACGACCGTGGTTCGCGACGTCGTCGTGGGGAGGTGCGCACCCGCCCACCGAACCGTGGTGTGTCGGGCCGGGTCCCCCGCGCCGCCCCGTCGCCACTGGTCAAAGTTCTAGCGTACGGCACGCACACCGGTGTCCCAAGTCCGTCGCCTGGGTTTCGTTCACGCCCGCGCGTCGCGTTACGCGTCCGGCCGGTGGTGTCGGTCACGTCGGTACGGGCGACGCCGGAACCGGTGTTCGTGCAGGTCGGCGGGCCCTCAACCGGAACGTGGACGCGAGGTGAACATCGCGCCCGTCGTCTCCATCCACGCCGTGGCCGGTTCGTCGATGGTGCCCAGTTCGCGTGCCTTCTCACACCAGCGCATCGCCGCGCGCCCGAACTCCATCGGGTTGTAGACGTCCTCTTCGCGACTCCACCGGCCGTCGCCGGCGTAGGTGAGGATGGTGATGTTGGTGGCGGTGATGTGTGTCGAGTCGCCCGGATCGCGCATCGGGTTGTCGACTTCGCAGATGACCCGGCCGGTCGGCGCGTCGACCACATGCCACAGCGAGGGGAACCCGGTCATGTGACTGCCGGGGAACGACGTCATCGTCCGCCAGATCCAGGTCCGGATCTCCTCGCGGCCGCGCATGGTGCCCAAGGCGTGCTCGATGTAGTCGGCGTCTTCGGTGAACAGTTCGGCATAGCGATCCCAGTCCCGGGTCACGGCGATCTCGGCGACCGTGCGCTGGAACCGTGCGAAGGCCTCGTCGAGCTCTGCCGGGGTGAATTCGGCGGTCGTCGGGGTCGGGTTCTCGGTGGTTTCCATCGCCGCCGATCGTAGAGTCCGCACCGGTGTGGTCCACCGCGTTTCGCGACAATCGGTACCATTCGTCCCCAGCACAGCCACCGCACACGGATCGGTGAGGACGTCATGTACCAGGTAGGGGACCTGATCGCGGGGTACCGCGTCCTCGACGTGCTCGGACGCGGCGGCATGGGCGAGGTCTACCAGGCCGCGCATCCCCGGCTGCCGCGCGCCGACGCCCTGAAGGTGCTCCGCTCGGTCCACGCCGCGGACCCGGTCTTCCGCGCGCGGTTCGAACGCGAAGCCGACATCGTCGCTCCGCTGCACCATCCCAACATCGTGGCCGTCTACGACCGTGGCGTCTTCGACGAGTTGCTGTGGATCGCGATGGAGTACGTGCCGGGTACCGACGCGGCCCGGATGCTCGCCCGGGAGTCGCCCCTCGACCCCGGTCTCGCGTGCACGATCATCGCCGGGGCGGCGGCGGGTCTGGACGCGGCGCACCGGCGCGGCGTCATGCACCGGGACATCAAACCGGCAAACATCCTCATCACGCCGGGCGCGGACGGCGACACCGACAGCGCCCCGGAGGCCGTCAAGCTCACCGACTTCGGCATCGCCCAGGTCCTCGACGAGGTGACCCACCTGACCGGTACCGGGATCACCATCGGGACCATGCGCTACGCCTCGCCAGAGCAGATTGAGGGGTTGCGCGTCGACGGCCGGAGCGACATCTATTCTCTCGCTGCCACCGCGTACGAACTCCTCACCGGTGCACCGCCGTTCGATTCACCGTCGCTGCACGGACTGATGACCGCGCACATGCATCACGAACCCCCGTCGGCGAGCGCCCGCAACCGGGCGCTGCCCGCCGGGGTCGACGCCGTGCTCGCGCGGGCGATCGCCAAGGAGCCGGGTCGCCGTCACCCGACGGCGGGGGAGTTCGCCGCCGCGCTCGCCGACGTCTTCGATTCCCGCGCAACGCTCATCGGCCCGGCGATCAGGCCCGAGCCCCCGACGGAGCCCCCGGCCGGGACCCCCGTCGGGCCCGCACCGGCCGGTCCAAAACCGAGCCCGGGGTTCCGGCACGTCGGCGCCGGCGTCGCGGGGAGCACGGGGTACACGCCACCGCCCGTGCAACCGGGTCCGTTGCAGACCTGGCCACCCGATGACGATGCGACGCAACCCACTTCCGTCCGTCGGCCTCGCCACCTCGCCGCGATCGCCATCGTGGCGGTGCTCGTTGCCGGAATCCTCGGCGCCGGAATCGGTTTCGCACGCATGTCGGCCACCTCCCTGGACACCCCCGATCCCCCGGACGTGGAGGTCACGACCACCGCTGTCGAATTGACCTGGAACGGCGTGGCCGGGGCCACCGACTACGTGGTCACCCAGAACGAGGACGTGATCTATTCCGGGCCCGCCACCGAGTTCACTGCGCCCCGGCCGGTGCCCGGCATGTACACGTATCAGGTCGCCGCGCATGACGGCGGCCGGGTGTCGGACTTCTCCCGGAACTCCGAACAGGTCGATGTCTTCATGACATGGGGCGAGTTGCAGCCCATCGCCGACCTGTACCACGACCTGATCCCGGCCACGCCGTTGAGCACCAACGGCTTCGACGCGATGCGCTGCTGGGGCGAGGACGGCGATCTCGCGTTCTCGTCGAGCAAACGCACCGTGTCGTGTACCCGCGACGCCGACGCCGCGACCGGCGACGACAGCGGGCGGGCGTCGGACCCGGGTGTGGCGGCGTATCAAGTGATCGTCGACACCTACGAGACCCCGGAGGAAGCGGTCGCGGCGGCGAGGGTGACCGCCCACGACCTCCGCGGCGTCGACTACACCACCGCGCAGGGGCACACCGGCACGCTGTACCTGTCGGACAAGCAGCGGGATCAGGGGCAGGCGATCCTCACCTTCGACGATGGCGACCATGCCCGCTCGGTGGTGTGGGTGGTCGTCCCGGGTGAGCCCGCCGCCGCAGCCGGCGACGTTCTGCGAAGGCTGCCGATCTGATGACCTCGCCGACACCCTCGACGGCCCCCACCACGACACCGCGCTCGCCACGCCGGTTCGAGTCGGGCCCGTGGCTGATCGGGCTGATCGTGCTCGTCGCTGCGGTGGTCGCCGTCGGCGGCTTCGTCGTCGTCCGGTCGGTGACCGCGCCCGACGCGCCGGACACCCCCGGCGGCCTGACCCTGCAGGCGCGACCGGGACGGGTGGTCGCGTCGTGGGACCCGGTCGCCGGGGCGTCGGCCTATCAGCTGCTCCGCGGCGACGGCTACGTCGTCCACCAGGGACCCGAGACCTCCGCCGAGGACGTGAGTGTGCCTGCCGGAGAACATGATTACCGGGTCATCGCGATCCGCGCGGGTGTGTACTCCGAGCCTGGGCCCGTGCAGCGGGTCCGGACGGGCGCGAGCTGGGGGGAGTTCGCGCCGCTGGTGGCGCAGTTCCCGGAGCTGCTCCCGCAGGCCCCCGACACCGCGGCGCAGTGGATGAACACCGAGTGCATCCGCCGATACTCCGGCGGCCGCGACGAGGTCGGGCCGTCGGAGACCGGAGCGGGTCAGGTGCGCACCGTGTTCGTCGTCCGATGTGCCGCGGGCTCGGTCGATCGCCCCTTCGGGGTGTTCTGGTTCGCGTCCCGAGATGCGCTGAACGCGGAGTACTCGCGTTCCTCGGCGACGTCGCGGCCGGTGCGATGGCGGCACGGGACGGGGTTGATCGACGAGAACGGACGCGGGGTCTTCAAGATCACCGACGACCCGTCGCGCGAGCTGGCCATGATCGTCGTCCTCGAAACGGATGGACAAGACATTCTGGACATGGTCGACGCGCTGCCGCTCTGAGCCGGGATCATCTGGCATCTCGACGCCGTCACGGCTGTGTCGGAACCGACCCCGCCGGGGTCGTCACGTGCGGCATGATGGCGTGGGGTGCCCACGGGGTCGGGTGCCCGACGTCGAGGGAAGGCGAATCCCATGCAGCGCTTGAGCGGACTGGACGCATCGTTTCTCTACCTCGAGACGCGCTCGCAACTGATGCATGTCATCGGTCTGTTCGAGATCGATCCGAGCACCATGCCGGGCGGCTACCGCTTCGACAAACTCCGCGCCGAGATGGAACGACGCATCGCTGCCATACCCGCGTTCCGGCGGAAACTCGACAACTCGCTGTTCAACATCGACCACCCGGTGTGGATCGAAGACGAGGACTTCGACATCGAGCGTCACGTGCACCGGGTCGGCGTGCCGGCCCCCGGCGGCGCCGGCGAGGTCGCCGAACTGTGCGGTCATCTGGCCGGACAGACGCTCGACCGGGGCAAGCCGCTGTGGGAGCTGTGGATCATCGAGGGTCTCGCCGACGGCCGGGTCTGCGCGATGCTGCGCATGCACCACGCCGGGACCGACGGTGTGACGGGCGCCGAGATGCTCGCCCAGATGTGCACGCTCACGCCCGAACCGCCGGATCTCGACGCGGAGAAGGTGGGGGAGTCGGCCGGCCCGTCGTCGCGCGTCGCGATGGCCGCGGGCGGCGCGGTCAACTACTTCGTGCAGCGGCCCCTCGCCATGGCCAAACTGCTCCCCCGCACGTTGAGCGTGCCCGTCGGCTGGTTCCGTCGGGCACAACAGGATTCGGCGATGCCCGCACCGTTCCGTGCCCCGCGGACTCGGTTCAACGCACCCATCACCCCGCACCGCAGCATCGCCGTCACCCAGCTCTCGCTCGACGATGTGAAGCGAGTGAAAGACCACTTCGAGGTGAAGCTCAACGACGTCGTGCTCGCGATGGTCGGCGGGGCACTGCGCACCTACCTGCTCGGCCACGACGAGCTCCCCGATCGTCCGCTGGTCGGGATGGTCCCGGTCTCGGTGCACGGCGCCGACGAGAAGGACCTCGTCGTCGAGGGCACCAACAAGGTGACCGGCATGTTCACCCTGCTGTCCTCCGACGAGCCCGATCCGGTCGCGCGGCTGCGGAAGCAGGCAGAGCTGAGCCGGACCTCGAAGGAGCACCACGCCGAGATCGACGCGAACATCCTGCGGTCCTGGGCGCAGTTCGCTCCCGGTACGACACTGTCCACCGCGATGAAGATCTACGGCGACCGCAACTGGGCGTCGGCGCATCCGCCGGTGTTCAACGTCCTGGTGTCCAACGTCGCCGGCCCGGATTTCCCGCTGTACTTCCTCGGCGCGCGCGTGACCGGCGTCTACCCGCTGGGCCCGATCATGCATGGCCTGGGACTCAACATCACGGTCTTCTCCGCCGACGGCAACCTCAACATCGGCATCGTCGGCTGCACCGATCAGACCCCGGACCCGTGGGCCATCGCGAACGCCTTCGACGACGAGATCAAGCAGCTCCTGGCCGCCTGCGACTGATCCGCAAGAACCGCATGCCCCCTGGTCCCGTTCTGCTCCCGGAGCTTGCGGAGGGCGCGACCACACTGCTCCCTGATCCGAAAGAACGACATAACCATTGCTCCCTGAGGTGCGAGGAGCGATAGACGGTATGAGGGCCTTGGGGCCGAAGGCCTCAAGCTGCAAACACATCGTGGGTTGCTGCTGCTGAGTTCACACTCTGCGGTAGCACCACATTGCAGATCAGGAGGCCTCCGGTGATTGTTCAGGGTACAAGTGTCGGATTGGATGTTCACGCACGCTCGGTGGTCGCTCATGCCATCGATGAAGACACCGGGCAGGTGATTCGGCAGACCTTGGTCCCCGATGCGGCGACCATCGTCAGCTGGCTACAAGGCCTGGCCCCGCCGGTGCGGGTGGCCTATGAGGCCGGTCCGACCGGCTTCGGATTGGCGCGGGCGATCACGGCGGCCGGGATGGGGTGTGTGGTTGCCGCGCCCTCGAAGCTGCAGCGGCCAGCCGGGGACCGCGTCAAGACCGATGCCCGAGACGCTGCACACTTGGCGAAGTTGCTGCGCCTGGGCGAAGTGGTGGCGGTCAGTGTTCCTGAGGTGGGCACCGAAGCCGCACGGGATCTGGTCCGCGCCCGCGAGGACGCCCGCAGCGACCTGATGCGCGCTCGGCATCGATTGTCCAAACTGCTTCTGCGACAGGGGATCGTCTACTCCGGCGGGAAACCCTGGACCGGTGTTCATCAGCGGTGGCTGCAGCGTCAACGTTTCGAGCTGCCGCTGCTGCAAGCCGCCTTCGACAACGACCTGGACGCGGTGTTGAGCGTGACCGCCCGCCGTGACCGCCTCGATGAGCTGATCGAACAGACCGCGGCCACCGATCCGTGGCAGGCGGTGGTCACCCGGCTGTCGTGTTTGCGGGGTGTGTCGACGCTGACCGCGTTCGCTCTGGCGGTCGAGATCGGCGACTGGTCACGGTTTAGCGGCGCCACGATCGGCTCCTACGCAGGATTGGTGCCCTCGGAATACTCGACCGGCGGGACCCGCAGTCAGGGATCGATCACCAAGGCCGGTAACGCCCACGTGCGGCGGCTACTGGTCGAGGCGGCCTGGCAACACCGACGCCCCTACGCCACACCCGGACAGACCATGCGCCGCCGGTGGGAGGCGGCCTCACCGGCTGCCCGCGCCCGTGGCCATGCCGGCAATCGTCGGCTACACAAGCGCTGGCAACAATTCGACCGCCGCAGCAAACATCCCTGCGTGGCCAACACCGCGATCGCTCGTGAGCTCGCCGGCTGGTGCTGGTCGCTGGCGGTGCTCGACGACTAACCAGCACTGACACACAATCTTGGCCACCCGTCGCGGGACTCCCGCTGTGGTGAACAGGGAACGAATCCACGGCGTCGCTATGTGCGCCAGCACTTTTGGGTGCACGGTACGCACGTTTACATAGACCCGTCGGCCAGCGTTTTCATCTCCTGTCGAACACCGTTGAGCGGTAACCAACCCGCGTATATCAGTCCGACAACACCGTCGCGAGTAACGACCACCACACACCGCGGCGGGTGGCCAACCCCACAACAGCCCCTGAGAAGGAGGCAATTTCGCCATGGGACTTGACAGAGCAGCACTACATATCAGCGACGAGCCACGAAGG
>NZ_LNQO01000024.1:0-84269 GCF_001456905.1 Gordonia sp. SGD-V-85 | reverse complement strand
GTCACCGCCGCCCACCCCACCTCAGAACCCGAACAACCAGCGAACCCAACGCTGGCGATCCACCCTGCCCACACACCAGCACCAACCATCAAAAGGCGACACCGACAACCGATCGGCGAAACCCTACCCACCCGTGAAAGATTCAGGCTGAGGAGCGCCCGGAGCTTGCGGAGGGCGCGTCACGAAGGGTCCTGGCGACCGAGCTCGGGAGACCCTTCGTGACGCTCGCAAGCTCGCTCCTCAGGGAGCAGGGACGGGCTCGCTTGCTCGTGGGGAGCGGGAGAGCCGCCCCACCGGCTCAGCGACCCTTGAACTCGGGTTTGCGCTTCTCGAAGACGGCGGTGATGGCCTCGGTGAGGTCCTCGCTGGGCAGGAACGCGGAGTTCCACGCGGCGACGTAGCGGAGGCTGTCGTGGACGGCGGCGCTGCGCGAATGGTCGAGAACGGACTTGATGCCGTGGACCACGAGCGGCGGGTTGTCGGCGATCTCGCGGGCGGTCGAGCGGGCGAGCTCGAGCACGGCGGTCTGATCGTCGGCGACGTCGTTGACCAGACCGATCTTCTCGGCGCGGGCGGCGTCGATGTCCTTGCCGGTCAGCGCCAGCTCCCGCATGTGACCGTCGCCGATGATGAACGGCAGGCGCGCGAGTGTGCCCACGTCGGCGACCATCCCGACCTTCACCTCACGCACGCTGAACTTGGCGTCGGCGCTGGCGTAGCGCACATCGGCCGCGCAGATCAGGTCCACACCGCCACCGATGCACCAGCCGGACACGGCTGCGACCACCGGCTTGCGACAGTCGGCGACCGCGGTGATGCCGGCCTGGAGTGTGCGGAGCGAGTCGAGGAATTCGGTGCGCGGCGCCGCTTTCGCGTCCCCGGCGAGGACGGCCGACAGCGTCCCGCCCATCGCGACGAGGTCGAGGCCGTAGGAGAAGTTCTTGCCCGACCCCGTCAGCACCACCGCGCGCACTTCCGGATCGGTGTCGAGGTGCCCGAACAGCTCCGGGAGTTCCTGCCAGAAGTCCGGTCCCATGGCATTGCCCTTGCCCGGGCCGATGAGGGTGACCTCGGCGATGTGGTCGGAGACGGTGACGTCGAACGCGGTCCAGGCGCGGTCGTTCCAGGCGTGGTCTGTCATGCGAGGGAGCCTACTCGGCGGTCAGAACCGGCCGTGTCCGGATCCGCCGACGGCAACCGACGGCGACCGGTCGGGGCGAGAGCGGTGCGTCGACCCTGTTAGATGGGCACATGAGCGGATACATCCAGGAGGACATCGACCCGGACGAACTCGCGCACCGGACCGAACTCGCGTCCGCCATCGCGGGCAGCGTCCGGGACTTGATCGATGCGACGGTGCGCACCGAGGTCGGTGAGACAGACATCGCGGAGGCGAGGCGGCTCATCGCCGCCGCCACCGAGATCCTCCGGAAGGACCAGCTGCCGGGCCCGTTCGGCATCCGATTCAACTCCGACGGCACCAAACGGTCCTGGGGCAATGCCGTTCTGGGGCGGCGGAACCCGATCGCACCGCCGGTCGAGCTCCATCACGAATCCGAGTACAGCTGGCTCGAGGTCGCACTCGGTCCCCAGTACGAGGGTCCGGCCGGACTCGTCCACGGCGGCGTGCTCGCGCTCGTCTTCGACCAGCTGCTGGGTTCGACCGCGGAGTTCCAGGGTGTGCCCGGGATGACCGGCACCCTCACCGTCCGGTATCGGCGCGGTACGCCGCTCGGGGTGATCCGCGGCGAGGCGCGCGTCGATCGGGTCGAGGGTGTGAAGACGTTCGTCACGGGGACGATCTCGGTCGACGGCCAGCTCACGGCCGAGTGCGAGGGGATCTTCATCCTGCCGCGGTGGGCTCGCGGTGAGGTGCCCGACGCCATGCGGAACTCGGTCGGCGAGGGCTGACGCCCCGCCACCGCCGACAGACCCCCGACGCGGCCGGCCCGTCGCCCGACGACCGGTCAGACCTCCGCGTGAGTCGGCCGCGGCCCGACAGGCGAGTAGCGCGCACACAGGAACGCGCCGTTGCGTGCGAAGTCCTGCAACTCGAAGTCGTAGGCGCGCGGGAAGAGTGGTCGGCCCGACCTCAAGGTGACGGGCGCGATCGACACGATGACGTCGTCGAGCATTCCGGCTTCGGCGAACTGCGCGGCGAGGTCGCCGCCGCCCACGACCCAGACGTGGCGGTCGCCCGCTGCGTCGACCAGACGGTCACGGAGGTCTCCGGGGCTCCCGGCGACCACCGAGATGGTGTCCGACACCGGCGTCAGTGACTGATGGGTGAAGACGAACGTCGGTATGTCGTATGGCCACGGCTTCCCGTCGGAGACCTCGTGGTCGAGGATCCACCGGTAGGTCGTCGCGCCCATCACGGCGACACCGACCTGCCGGAAGAAGTCGTCGTAGTTCATCGGCCCGCCCTCCTCGAGCGGCTGGCTGAGCAGCCAGTCGAGGTTGTCCCGGTCGTCGGCGAGGAAGCCGTCGAGGGTCGTTGCCGTGTAGTAGCGGAATGCCATCAGAATCCTCCGGAGTGTTTGCGGTGCCACATGATCGGGTCGGGATCGAGAGTCGGGGCGGTGACGTCGACGCCGGAGTCCCGCAGCATCCAGCGGGCGACGAGCCGACGATGTGCGGAGAACGTCAACACGTGCGCGACGATCTGGGAGAGCAGGAACGATTCGGGTGGGTCGCACAAGGCGTCGATCACGCGGTCCTGCCACGCGCCGCGTCGGTCGATGTCACGGATCAGGGCGAGCCAGCGCGGTGCAATGTCGCGATGCAACTCGATGAGGTCGGTCAGTTGGGTCGGTGCGGCCGGCGGCAGGTCGGCTCCCTCGATCGTCGACAACCAGGGGAGTTTGTCGCCGACCAGATGGGAAATGACTTCTGCGAGAGACTCTTCCGGTCCACTCCAGGACAGCAGCTGGTTACCCGCGAGACGCGGCGCGGTCCACGACGCGGCGTCGAGCCCCTTCGCGGCGTCGAGGAGCGCCTCGATGTCGTCGAGGTCGTGGCGAATCATGAGCATCACCACATTGCCCGCATCCTCGGTCGTGGGTGAGCCGCTGTCGACGTACAGCGCAGTGGGCGAGTGGAAGTGGATGCCGTTCGGCGCCGGCAGCCAGTGGCTGTGCTCTCCCACCGCACCCATGCGGCCGGGACTGTGTCCGAAGGCGCGGCTGAAAGCACGCGAGAAGCCGTCGACGGACGAGTACCCGGACTCGAAGGCCACATCGGTCACCGACTGTCCCCGCTGGAGGAGCCACGCCGCACGTTCGAGGAGGACGCGGCGCCGCAGGGCCACCGGTGCCTCGCCGGCACCGCGCCGGACCTGCCGGGTGAAGTGGAACGGCGACGCGTAGGCGCCCGAGGCCATGTCGTCGAGCGAGGTGTTGTCCTCGGACAGCACCGCGTCGAGAAGCTGCCGGAGACGGTCACGGTCGGTAGAGGTCACCCTCTGAGTATGGAACCGCGAAAGCCGTTCCCGCCCGACCGAAATTGCTCCACCGGGCGGCGGTGCCGATCAGTCCCTCGTCAGCAGGGGGATCAGACGTTCGGTCTTGGCCTCGGTCCAGCCCGGCGGCTGCAGGATCTTGGCCCAGGCTGCCGGGATCGCGGACATGTAGTTGTGTCCGTGGCCGTCGGGGACTCCGACTGACACCGCCATGTCGGCGCTGACCTGCAAGAAGGTCACGAACGGGATCCACCGCATCGCCGACAGCACGTCGCGTCCGGGTTCCTCCTCGAGCCAGTCCGGCTCGCGGAGGATCAGTCGCGGGTTCCACCACGAGATCGGATCGGAGGCGTGCTGCAGATACACCGCGCGACCCGACGGCGACGTCCACTCGGTGGTCGGCTTGTCGAGGTCGGGTGCGTCGGCGATGAATCGGACCTGTCGTCCGTCGTCGTAGGTGGGCAACACTTCCGGCGTCCCGTCGTCGCGTGACCCGGTCGTGTCCACCCACAGTTTGTTGTTGAAGGTCGGTCCGCTGAACAACGCACCGTCGGTTCGCGCGCTCAGCGCCGGGATGGTCCCGAACGCCGACTCGGCCGCGAACGAGCCGAGGCTCTCGCCGAAGACGACGAGCTTGGGGCGTTGGGCCTCAGGTACCTCGCGCACCCGTTCCGAGACCGCCTCGAAGAGCGCCTGCCCGGCCTGCCGCGCGCGTTCCTTGTCGACGAGGAACGACAACCAGCTCGGCAGGTACGAGTACTGCATGCTCACCGTCGCCGTGTCGCCGTTGTACATGTACTCGAGCGAGTCCACCGTCGCCTGGTTGATCCACCCGGTGCCGGTGGTGGAGGCGACCGCGATGAGTTTGCGCTGCAACCCGCCGGCGCGGACGAGTTCCTCTGCGGCGAGTTCGGCATTGGCACGCAGATCTGTACCCGAGCCGAGCCCGACGTAGGCGCGGATCGGTTCCATGGCGGGGGACCCGTTGAACGCGCTCAGCTCTTCCACGGTGGGCGACACCGAGATGAAGATCCGGCCTTGACGCCCGAGCGAATCCCAGGTCACCAGCGAGCCCGGACCGCCCGAGCGCTGCGGGGTGGTCGGCGGACTGGAGTCCGCGGTCGTCTCGTCGTTGACCGCGGCGAACGACGAGTTCAGCGCCTGCATACCGTAGTTGGCGACGACGCCGTTGAGGACCAGCACCGTGATGATGATCCCGATGGTCGCCGCGGCGAAGGCCGAGATACGCGGCGGCGCCACGCGATTGAGTTTCCGGACGAGCCACTTCACCCCGTCGCCCCACGCCTGCCCGATGGTCATCAGCAGGGCGAAGACCACCACGGCGATGAGCAGGATCTGCGGGTAGGCCGTCCAGGACAGGAGGTCGACCCCCATCATCGTCCGGACCTGGTCCTGCCACCGCTGGAACGCGACCAGCATGACGACGGTGCCCGCGATCGCGGCCAGGCCCAGCGCCGCCCAGAGTCGGCGCATCGGCGCGGGCCAGGGTTCCTCCCGGGAGATCATGTAACGGATCAGCCAGGACACCAGCACACCGAGGCCGTACCCGACCGCGGCCGAGGCCCCGCTCACGATGCCCTGGAACAGCGGCCCGCGCGGCAGGAGCGACGGCGTCACCGACAGCCACAGAAAGACGAGCGCGACCGTCAACCCGACGCAGGAATACCGGTGGAGCCGCCGCCGCCACCACCACGACGGCTTCTGTCCTTCTGCCGGGCCGGTGGCGCCGGACTGCTCCGGAACCGATGCTTCGTCCGGTTCCGGAGCGGCAGGTGGTTGCGAGGTGGGCGTGGTCGACGACACGTGGGTTCCTCTTTTCTCGAGAACCCGGAAACCGTAACACCGATCGCGGTGTGGCAGCGGCGCTTACGGCGACCGTGACCGTGGTGCCATCCAGCGGCGTCCGTTACTTGACCTCGGACCGCAGAATCCGTAGCACCCCGAACGCCAGGGGCAGCCCGATCCAGATCACTGCCGAGACGAGCATCCTCGTCCATTCGCCCCCGGTCGCCCAGTCGCCCTCTTGAAAGGGCACGTTCGTCAGGCCGGTGTCCACCCACTGGCCGAGATTGTCCTTGAACCACGGGACCAGCTGGCTGACCACGGTCAGAGCGGTGGGCAGCGCGAAGTAGGCGACGATCGCGCCCGGGGTGTTCAGGATCAGGGCGGCGAAGCCGAAACCGAGCAGCAAGCCGAAGGTCTGCGAGACAAACGAATTCACGAACCCGGCGAGCGTGAGGTCCCAGGAGCCGGCGGGATCGGGGAACGCCAGACCGGCGATTCCGTTGCCGATGACGCCGAGGATGAGCGCGACCGCGACCGCCGCGACGGCGGTGAGGAGCGCCGCCACCAGCTTCGCTCCGACGACGCGCTGCCGTCGGGGTTCGAGGGTGAATGTCGTCAGCGCGGTGCGTTGGCTCCATTCCCCGGTCACGAGCAGGATCGCGAGGATGGGCAGGATGATGGCGGTCGGGATGTTCATCATCCCGAAGAACTGTCCGAGGTTGAGGTTCTCGGGGCTGTTGCGGTTCGCGATGAGCATCGCGATCACGACGATCGCCGCGATGACTCCGATCGAGGCGGTCAGCCAGAAACCCGCACGCGTGTCGACGAGCTTGCGCAGTTCGACGCGGACGAGTCGGGAGAACGGGATTCCGGGGCGCTCGACGTCGATCACGTCGGTGTGCGGCACGGGGGTGCCGAAGTCGGCGAGGGTCATCGAGCTGCTCCTTCGAGTGTGGTGTGTTCACGCTGGGTGTCCGCGGTCAGCTGCAGGAACATCGCCTCGAGCTGGGCGCCGTCCGCGGGCCGCAGCTCGGTGAGGACGACGCCGACGGCGGCCGCGGCGCGGCCCACGTCGATGGGGTCGGCGTCGACATCGAGTCCGCCGGAGGCGTTGCGTTGCAGGGTGATCCCGGCTGCGTTCAGCGCCTCGCCGAGGGTCGCGTCGTCGAGTGATCGGACGCGTGTCCCGGCGCCGGCGAGCAATTCGTCTTTGGTGCCCTGGGCCACGATCCGGCCGTTGCCGATCACGACGATGTCGTCGGCGACGATCTCGATCTCGTGCAACAGGTGCGACGACAGCAGCACCGTGCCACCGCGATCGGCGTACCCGCGCAGCAGGGTTCGCATCCAGTGGATGCCCGCCGGGTCCAGTCCGTTGGCCGGTTCGTCGAGGATCAGGATCTTCGGGTCCCCGAGCAGGGCTGCGGCGATACCGAGACGCTGGCGCATGCCGAGGGAGTAGTTGCGCACTCGTCGCCCTGCCTCCTCCGGGGTGAGGCTGACCAGCTCGAGCATCTCGTCGACGCGGTCGTGGCCGATGCCCATGGTCATCGCCGACAGTCGCAGGACCTCCGCGCCCGTCCGGCCGGCGTGCTGAGCCGAGGCGTCCAGGAGGATGCCGACCTGCGTGCCGGGATTCGGGATGGACCGGTAGTCGACGCCGTAGAGTTGCGCCACCCCCGACGTCGGCGGCGTCAGCCCGGCGATGATCCGCATCGTCGTCGACTTCCCGGCGCCGTTGGGGCCCAGGAATCCGGTCACCTGCCCGGGGCGGCAGGTGAACGACACGTCGTCGACTGCGACGTAGTCGCCGTAGCGCTTCGTCAGATTCTTCACTGTGATCATGTCGTCCATCGTGTCGTTTCCGCACGGCGTGCACATCGGACCTCCGGACAGCGTCGTATCGACCGAAAGTCGTAGGGGTCGACACCCATCGGGAGGACGCGGGCACCACCGGCGCCCGACTACGGTGACGGTTGTGCGTCCTGAGCAGTACCAACCACCGATGACGTGGGCCGGCCGATTGTGGCGGCTCGCGGTGATGCTCTGCGTCTCGGCCGGCACCTTCGCCACCCGTGCGTCGTACCTGTGGGACGAGGCCCGGTGGTGGTTCGTCGCCGACCTCGCACTCGGGGTGCTCTCCTACATCGTCATCTGGTGGCGCCGAAGCCATCCCGTACCGGTCACGACGTTCACGAACATCGTGACCATCGTGTCGTCGTCGTCTCTCGGACCGGGCATTCTCGCCATGGTGTCCCTGTCGACCCGGCGTCGGTGGCGCGAGATCATCCCGCAGGCGGTGTTGTCCGTTGTCGCGGGGATCATCGCCCTCGCCTTCTTCGCCACTCCGACCGAGGCGAACGATCCCGTCATCATCAGTTACTCGGTCACGGTGGTCGCGACGGCGGCGATGGTCGCGTGGGGTCTCTACATCGGTTCGCGGCGTGAGCTTCTCGCCAGCTGGCAGGCGCGCGCGCTGGCCTCCGAGGCCGAACAGCAGGCGAAGGTGATGCAGGCGCGTTCGCTCGAACGGGCGCGGATCGCACGCGAGATGCACGACATCCTCGCGCATCGGATCTCGGCGATGAGCATGTACGCGGGCGCATTGGCCTACCGTTCGGACCTGTCCGGAGAGCAGATCCGCGAGACGGCGCAGACCATCCAGGAGACCTCGCACCTGGCGTTGACCGAGCTGCGGGAGGTGCTCGGGGTTCTGCGGGAGGGGCCCGGCGACGCCGCGCCCGAGGAACCGCAAGGGGTTCCGGACCTGGCCGCGCTGATCGAGGAGGCGCGCCGGCTGGGGATGCGTGTGGACAGCCGATGCGACATCGATGTGAATTCGCTGGGCCCGGCGATCTCACGCACGCTGTATCGGTGTGTGCAGGAGGCCTTGACCAATGCGCGGCGTCATGCGCCGAGCGCGCCGGTGACCATGCACATCCGGGGCGGACCCGAGCACGGTGTGGATCTGCTCGTCGAGAATCCGCTACCGCTGACAGCGGGTTCGATCGGTCCCACACCAGGATTCGGACTCGTCGGCCTGGCCGAGCGGGTCGGGTTGCACGGCGGCAGGCAGTCGGTGACCGTGAGCGAGGACAAACGGTTCCTGTTGCATGTCTGGTTACCGTGGCAGTCATGACCGCCCGCATCATGATCGTCGACGACGACCCCCTCGTCCGTTCCGGACTCCGGCTTCTCCTCGGCGGTGATGCCGGCCTCGACATCGTCGCCGAGGCGGGCAACGGGCAGGAGGCTCTCGACTCCCATGCCGCGGCACCCGTGGATCTCGTCCTCATGGATCTGCGGATGCCGGTCCTCGACGGGATCGCGGCCACCGGCCGCTTCAAGGCACTGGCCTCGCCACCCGCGATCATCGTGCTCACGACCTTTGACGCCGACGACTACGTGGTCCGCGCACTCGCGATGGGTGCCGACGGATTCCTGCTCAAGGACACGCCACCCGACGACATCGTCGCGGCCATCCACCAGGTGCTCGACGGTCGACCTGCCCTGAGTCCCTCGGTGACCGCCGCGTTGATCAAGCAGGTCGTCACCAGCGGCGGTCACCGGACCTCGTCCGCCGTCGAACGTGTCGACCGACTCACCGCACGCGAGCGTGATGTGGCCGTCGAGCTCGCCCGCGGGGCGTCGAACGCCGAGATCGCCGAACGGCTCTACATGAGTCTTGCGACGGTCAAGGCGCACATTTCGCACATCTTCACCAAACTCGACGCGGGCAACCGGGTCCAGGTCGCGATCCTCATGCACGACGCCGGGATGGTGTGAGTGCTCAGTATCTGCGGCCTGGCGGCCGTCGTGGACTATGGAAGAACCCGTTGTGCTCGGCGCGAGCCCAATCACTGCTCCCTGAGGAGGCCGGAGCTTGCGGAGGCCGTCACGAAGGGTCCTGGTGAGTTGGGTTGCGGAGACCCTTCGTGACGCGCCCTCCGCAAGCTCCGGGCGCTCCTCAGGGAGCAGGGGGCAGGGCGTTGTTTCGGATTAGGGAGCAGGGGTTATGCGGTTCTTTCGGATTCGCACTGCCGAGTGGTCGAGCCGCCTACCTGCCGGTTGAGCCGCCTACTTGCCGGTTGAGCCGCCTACCTGCCGGTTGAGCCGCCTACCTGCCGGTTGAGCTTGTCGAAACCCCCGGGCCCGTCACCAGCGGAAGGTCGAGTGTGGTGCGAAGTCCCGCGGGCCCGTCGACCACCGCGGGGATGGCGTTCACGATCCGGCCGGCCGCGGCGACGATGGCGGCGTGGTTGTGGTCACCCTTGCGGCTCGTCGGCATGATGTCGACGGTGTACGACGGTTCGCCGGTGATCTCGACGCGGTAGCACCCGCCGGGCTGAGCCGGCTGCGCCCAGTCCGGCCGCAGGTCACCTCGAAGCCGCGTCACGTGCTCGATGACGATCACGGGTTCGCCGGCCACCTTGCCGATGATCTCGAAACGCACGGCCGCGCGGGTGCCCGCAGCGATGTGACCGGCCGCGATGTCGAAATCCTCCGGCGCAGGCTCGCTTTCGGAGATCTCCTCGATGTCGTCGACGGTGACGCCGAGACCGGCGGCCAGTTGCCGGATCGTCGTTCCCCATGCCAACCCCAGTACCCCCGGCAGGAACAGCATGGGGGTCTCGTCGAGCGGTTTGCCGAAGCCCATGACGTCGAACATGACGGTCGCCCCGTCATAGGTCGCGTAGTCGGCGATCTCCATGCAGCGCACCTGCTCGATGTGCTGGCAGGTGCCCGCGAAGACGAACGGGATGAGGTCGTTGGCGAATCCGGGATCGACGCCGGTCACGAACAGGCTGGCGCCGCTGCCCGCGGTGGTTTCGTCGATCTTGGCGATCGCCTTCGCGGGCATGACGTCCCAGGGGTACTGGAGCGTGTTCGGGGAGGACCCGACGACGTCGATCCCGGCGACGAGGATGCGCAGCACATCGTCGAAGGCCTCGACGGGACGCGTGTCACCCATGGCGCAGTACACGACACAGTCCGGCTTCGTCGCGATCACCTCGTCGAGGTCGCCCACCGCCAGGACTCCGGTGGGTGTCTCCAGCCCGGCGAGCGTCGCGGCGTCGACACCGACTTTTTCAGGGGTGGACACGCAGACGGCCACGAGTTCGAACCGCGGGTCCTCGATCAGCTGGGTGAGGCACAACCGGCCGACGTTGCCGGTTCCGACGAGAGCTACCCGGAAGGACATGGCGTGGAACTCCTTGTGTTCGATCGGCGCCGGTGGGGCGTGGTGTACACCTGTCCGGACGTTTGTCTGTTCAGTAGACCATTTTTCGGTGGAACCTGTTCTATTTTCGCGCTCGTCGCGGTAGCGTTGCCGCCCATGGGACGCGTAGACGACAAGGTTGCAGTGATCACCGGTGGTTCGCGGGGCATGGGCGCCGAGCACGCCCGGGCCCTCGTGGCCGAGGGGGCGAAGGTGGTGATCGGCGACATCCTCGACGACGAGGGCAAGGCGCTGGCCGCCGAACTGGGGGACGCGGCGCGCTACGTCCACCTCGATGTCACCTCGCCCGAGGACTGGCAGACGACGGTGTCCACCGCGGTAGACGAGTTCGGCAAGGTCAACGTCCTGGTGAACAATGCCGGCATCGTGAACGGTTCGACGATCCAGAAGTTCCGGCTGGACAAGTGGAAGCAGATCCTGGACGTGAACCTGACGGGCACGTTCCTCGGAATCCAGGCGGTCGCGGACCTGATGATCGACGCCGGCGGTGGCTCGATCATCAACGTCTCGTCGGTGGAGGGCCTGCGCGGAAGTCCCTGGGCGCACGGCTACGTCGCGAGCAAGTGGGGCGTGCGTGGTCTGGCGAAATCGGTTGCGCTCGAACTGGCTCCGCACAACGTGCGGGTGAACTCCATCCACCCGGGTCTCATCCGGACGCCGATGACCGAGGGGATCCCCGACGACATGGTGACCGTGCCGATGGGCCGGGCCGCGGAGTCACGCGAGGTGTCGACCTTCGTGGTGTTCCTGGCCAGCGACGAGTCCTCGTACGCGACCGGTGCCGAGTTCGTGATGGACGGCGGCCTCAGCGCCGACGTGCCACACAAGTGAACGCCCACACCAGGACGACCATCCCGATCAGTTCGACGAGTGTCTGCGTGATCACCGTCGCCGCGGCCAGTTCCGCCCCGACCGGCAGCGCCAGCGCGAGTGGCAGGACGACGAGCGAGTTGCGGGTGGCTCCGGAGAAGACGACCGCCGTCGACGGCTCCGGGGCCAGGCGGAACATGTGTGCCACCGCGACACCGGCCGCCACCATGATCGCGAGGAACGCGGCGTAGACCGGGATCACCCCGGCGATGTCGGCAAAACGCGAACCGACCAGAGGTACCTGGGAACTCACGGCGACGAAGAGTACGGCCACCATGAGCGGGACCATCGTCATCGTGGCGCCGACCGAGGCTCGACGACCCGCCTCGGATCGTTCCGCCCACGCCTGGGTGAGCCACGCCAGTGCCAGCGGGCAGAGGATGAGGACAGCGAACGCCCAGAGGAACGGCTCCGGTTCGATCACCGACCGTCCGTCACCGAGCAGCAGCACTAAGTACAGCGGTGTCAGCAGCATCTGGGCAAGGAGCAGCAGCGGCGTCGCGGCAAGGAGTCGTCGGGCGTCCCCGCCGCCGAGTCCGGCGAATACGACGACGTAGTCGACGCACGGACACAACAGCACCAATAGCGCGCCGACACGGATCGCGTCGTCGGCGGGCAGCGCTGAAGACAACACGGCCACCAGAAGGGGCGCCACGACGAAGTTCAGGAACAGCACCGCGACCAGGAACCGCCGGTCCCGCAGCGATTCCAGGAGATCGGACCGGCGGATCTGCAGAAAGGTGACATAGAGCAGCGCGGCGAGCAGCGGCGTGATCGCCGACTCGAGGCCCTCGGCGGGACCGGGTGCGGCCAGTCCCGCACACAGTCCGGCGACTATCGCGCCGAGGTAGAGGGCGACCTGGTGACGTTCGAGGCGGTCGACGACAGTCGCGGGTCTTGGCACCGAATCATTCTGCGACACCGCGGCCGCGTTCACCGACACCGCCATGGCGCGGTACGGCAGACTCGACCGGGTGATCACCCCGTCCCGGCGCACCGACGTCGCGCTGCTGGTCGTGGTGATCGTGTTCCTCGTCGCGGTGAACGTCGGTGCGCATCTCGCGGACGGCCCGCTGTCGGTGGCGATCGTCCCGGTTGCCGCAGTCGTGGCCGTGGGCCTCGCCCGCCTCGCCCGCCTCGGCTGGCGGGACCTCGGCCTGAGCCGTGCGGAACTGCGCGCCGGCATCCCGGTCGCCGTGGCCGCGGTCCTCGTGGTCGCGGCTGTGGTCTCGACAGCGGTCGCGATCCCGGCGACGCGTGAGTTCTTCCTGTCCGACCGCTATGACGATACCTCCGAGGCCCTCCTGGCGGCGTTCGTGATCATTCCGCTGCAGACCGTTCTCCCGGAGGAGGTCTTGTTCCGCGGTGTGCTGCAAGGGGTTCTGGGCCGGTTGTTCGCCCCGTTGACGACGCTGGTCGTCGGTGCGATCGCCTTCGGTCTGTGGCACATCCTGTCCTCGACCGGTCTCACCGCGGGCAACGAAGGCCTGAGCGGCGTGCTGGGTGCCGGGACGGTTGCACAGATCGCCGGCATCGCAGGTGCGGTCGTGGCAACCGGGGCCGCGGGTTTCGTGCTCGGGTGGTTGCGGCAACGCACCACGAGCCTCCTCGCACCGATCGCGCTGCACTGGGCACTGAACGCCACCGGGGCGATCGGTGCCGCGGTGGCCTGGCAGGTGTCGTAGATCGAACACCGCTGGTATGCGCGCAGCAGCACCACGAACCATGCTCCCTAATCCGAAAGAAGCCCATAACCCCTGCTCCCTGAGGGGTGAGGAGCGCAAGCGACGAGCCTCGAAGGGCCTGGTGAGACGTGTTGCTACACCCTTCGTGGCTCGCTTCGCTCGCTCCTCAGGGAGGGGGGCTCCTTCCTGTTCTCGAGGTCACGCTGTCCCGAAGATGCGATCGCCGGCGTCACCGAGTCCGGGGCGGATGAAGCCGTTGTCGTCGAGTTCGCGGTCGACCGCCGCGGTGAAGATCGGCACGTCGGGGTGTGAGCGATGCAGGACCTCGATGCCCTCCGGGCAGGCGAGCAGGCAGACGAACTTGATGGACTTCGGACCGTACTCCTTGATCCGGTCGATCGCGGCGACCGCCGAATGCCCGGTCGCCAGAAGCGGATCTACGATCACGACATCACGCTCGGACAGCTCCGACGGCATCTTGAAGTAGTACTCGACGACGACCATGGTCTTCGGGTCGCGGTAGAGGCCGATGTGTCCGACGCGCGCGCCGGGAACCACGGTCAGCATGCCGTCGGCGATACCGGCGCCGGCCCGCAGGACAGCGGCGAACACCAGCTTCTTGCCGTCGATGACCCGGGCGGTGGTGGTCTCGAGCGGTGTGTCGATGGTGATCTCGTGCATCGGGATGTCACGCAGGACGTCGTACGCCATCAGGATCGAGATCTCGTCGAGCAGACGGCGGAAGTCGTTGGTCGACGTCTCCTTGCGACGCATCAGGGTCAGTTTGTGTTGGACCAGCGGATGGTCGATGACGGCGACGCTGCCCATGGGTTCCTCTCGGTCGGTGGTCGGCTCAGAAAACAGTGCCGGTACTGCGTATCGTCAACGGCGGCAACCCATCGCGAAGTCGGCTCGCGAGCACGCGGCCGGCCGCCCAGGTGCCACCCTCGAGCACGCAGGCCAGGGGCATCGAGGCTGGATCGGCGTCGAGGCGATCGCGTACGAGGTCGGCGATCTCGTCGAGAAGGGCGACGGTGAGCGCCCGCCATTCGACGACGAGCTCGTCGCCGACCTCCCACTCCCGGTCCGCCCAGGCCTCCTCATGCAGCGCGAGCACACCCGAGTCGAGGAGAAGGCCACCGTTGCGGTATTCGGGGAGGCCGGTCAGCTCGTCGAGTCCGGTCACCTGGACACCGGCCCAGCGGAACGGTTCGAGAAGCGAATAGGTCAGCCACTGGGACAGTTTGTGGAACGGCACCCAGCCGGCGGTGAGGCCCGGGCCGACGACGGCGTCGTGATGCCAGCAGTCGCCCAGTGGGTGGGTGTCGATCGTGTTGTCCGACGGCCAGATCGGGCCCAGATACTCGAGTACCCCGCTCAGGATGTCGACCGCGGGCACCTCCGCACGACCACCGCGGGTGAGGTGATCGAACAGGCCGCCCGGCCGGGCGTCCGGACCGAAGATCTCGGGGCGGCTCGACAACACCTCGCCCAGGCGGCGCAGGAGATCGACCCGCCCGGGCAGGCCCGTGAGCGGGTTGTCGGGACCCACCTGGAAGGCCGCGCCGAGAGTGTCCGCCGTGACGCGGCCCAGACCGGTGGCGTCGACCCGCAGGGGATCGGCCGGGTCGCTCGAGAACACCCCCTCGCAGAACGCCACCCAGCTCGCGACGCCGAGCCCCTCGGAACGGGTGAGAACCAGGTCGCTCGACCGCTCCCGAAACGACCACTCGGGTCCCGCGCCGGCATCGAGGAGGACGCTGACCAGCACGACGTCGATGAGCGCGCGGGTTCGCTCCGCCGAGCCGGCCGGGGGCAAGGCGGCGTCGAGAGCGCCGAGGCGGTCGATACCGCCTGCCTCGAAATGTCGCCACCTGCTGTGAAAAGGGATGTCTCCGTCGGGATATCGCAACCGAGTCGTTTCCACGACGATGTCAGCTGCCGCGTCCCGCGCATCGTCGTGGACGATGAACCACGACGATTCGCCGGCCCGCGCCCGTTCGAGGAGTTGTCGCGACCGGCTCCGGACGGTGGCGGTGGAGCGCAGCAGCCGGGCGGCCTGTGAGGCGGAGAGTTCCACCTCTGGTGCTCCGGTCATCACAACCCCCGGCCCTTGACCTGACGCAGCTGTTCGGCATCGGGCACGGGTCCGGGCGTGAAGTAACCGGCAGCCATTTTCGCGTCG
Source organism: Gordonia sp. SGD-V-85 (assembly GCF_001456905.1). Classification (NCBI taxonomy): domain Bacteria; kingdom Bacillati; phylum Actinomycetota; class Actinomycetes; order Mycobacteriales; family Gordoniaceae; genus Gordonia; species Gordonia sp. SGD-V-85. The sequence continues at coordinate 69,021 of NZ_LNQO01000024.1, read as the reverse complement.
ATCTCGACGCGGGCGTCGGCGGGGATCAGTTCGTCGGGGATGTTGACCCGTTCGCCGACCTCGATACCCGAGCCGGTGATGGCGTCGTACTTCATGTTCGACATCGACACCAGGTGATGGATCCTGGTGATCCCGAACCAGTGCAGGACGTCGGGCATGAGCTCCTGGAACCGCATGTCCTGTACGCCCGCAACGCATTCGGTGCGGGCGAAGTACTGGTCCGCGGTGTCACCGCCGAGTTGGCGTTTACGGGCGTTGTACACCAGGAACTTGGTGACCTCGCCGAGGGCGCGTCCCTCTTTGCGGGAGTAGGCGACCAAGCCGACGCCGCCGCGCTGGGTGCCGCGGATGCACTCCTCGATTGCATGCGTCAGATATGGGCGGCACGTACAGATGTCGGAGCCGAACACGTCGGAGCCGTTGCACTCGTCGTGCACCCGTGCGGTGAGTTCCACCGAGGGGTCGGCGAGGTCGCGGGCGTTGCCGAAGATGTAGACCGTCTGCCCGCCGATCGGCGGGAGGAACACCTCGAGATCCGACCGCGTGACGAGTTCGGGATACATGCCGCCGGTCTCCTCGAACAACACCCGGCGCAGCTCGGCCTCGGAGCAGCCGAACCGCTCGGCGACGCCGGGAAGATGCCACACCGGTTCCACGGCCGCCTTGGTGACCAGAGCCGCGCCACTCGGCAGCAGAACCTCACCGTCGGGGACCAGACGGCCCTTCTCGATCGCCTCGGCGATCTCGGGAAGGATGACGTGCGCCTTGGTCACCGCGATGGTCGGCCGGATGTCGTAACCGCGAGCGATCTCGTCGGGGAAACTCTCGGCGACTGTCGCACCCCAAGGATCCAGCGAGACGATCGCGCGCGGATCGCCCCACTGTGGATACGGTCCGATGTGGTCGGTGGGCGAGGTGTTGGTGAGATCGGCTCGGTGCTCTCGTGCAAGGGCGCCGGCGGCGACGGCCAGTGCGCGATAGACGCTGTAGGAGCCGCTGTGGGTACCGATGACATTGCGATGCGCACGTGTGCCCGTCGTCCCGATGACGGGACCGCGTTCCGCCGCGGTGGCCGCCCCCCAGTGGATGGGCGGAGCGTCGACCCCGCCGCTGTGTGAGGTCAGTCGGATATGGCCCAGGGACCTGTGTTCGCCGGACATCGTCGTCGTCCTCACCTTCGTCTCGAGGCGGTCACCCGCCACGGAGGGAAAGCGCCAGCATAGTTCCGGAAGTCCCTGTGCGCCGGGTGATGCGAAACGCCACGGCGGCGGCACCCCACGAAGGGTGCCGCCGCCGCATCTGATCGGTTCGACGATGAACCGATTTGCTCAGAGTTCGAACCGGTCCAGGTTCATCACCTTGTCCCAGGCCGCGACGAAGTCGTTCACGAACTTCTCCGCTGCGTCGTCGGCTGCGTAGACCTCGGCCAGGGCGCGCAACTGTGAGTTCGACGTGAACGCCAGATCGGCGCGAGTGCCGGTGCAGGTCTGCTCGCCGGTGGCGCGATCGCGCCCGACGTACAGGTTCTCGTCTTCCGACGCCGACCAGGCTGTCGACATGTCCAGCAGATTCACGAAGAAGTCGTTCGTGAGGACGCCGGGACGGTCGGTCAGGACGCCGGCCGCCGAGCCGCCGAAGTTGTTGCCCAGCACCCGGAGGCCACCCACCAGCACCGTCATCTCGGGGGCGCTGAGGGTCAGCAGCGATGCCTTGTCGACGAGGGTGAACTCGGCCGGAAGGCCACTGGTCTTGCCGACGTAGTTGCGGAACCCGTCGGCGGTGGGCTCGAGATGTGCCATCGAATCGGCGTCCGTCTCGTCCTGGGTGGCGTCGGTACGTCCAGGGGTGAACGGTACCGTGATCTCGACTCCGGCATCCCGCGCCGCCTTCTCGACTGCTGCCGTGCCGCCGAGGACCACGAGGTCGGCGAAGGAGACCTTCGCGCCGGCCTCGCCGGTGAACGCACCCTGGATGCCTTCGAGGGTGCGGATCACGGTGGCCAACTCGTCGGGCTCGTTGACCTCCCAGGATGCCTGCGGCTGCAGGCGGATCCGGCCGCCGTTGGCGCCGCCGCGCTTGACGCTGCCACGGAAGCTCGACGCCGCCGCCCACGCGGTCTTCACGAGTTGCGCCACAGTCAGTCCCGAGTCGAGGAGCGTCGCCTTCAAGGCTGCCACGTCGGCATCGGTGACAAGTGGGCCCTCGTGCGCCGGGACATTGTCCTGCCACAGGTACGTCTCGGTCGGAACAAGCGGACCCCGATACCGGACGGCGGGTCCCATGTCGCGGTGCAGGAGCTTGAACCAGGCCTTGGCGAACTCGTGCGCCAGTTCCTCGGGGTGATCGAGCCACCGCCGGGTGATCTTCTCGAAACCGGGGTCGTAGCGCATCGCGAGGTCGGTGGTCAGCATCGACGGGTGGGTCTTCTCGTCGCCGAATGCCGTGGGGACGGTACCGGTCCCGGCGCCGTCCTTCGGACGCCACTGGTTGGCTCCGGCCGGACTCTTGTAGAGCTCCCACTCGTAGCCGTAGAGAGTCTCGAGGAAAGCGTTGTCCCAGCGGGTCGGGGTCGGATTCCAGATCACCTCGAGGCCGCTGGTGATCGTGTCCGCGCCCTTGCCGGAGCCGTGCGAGCTGGTCCAGCCGAGACCGGCGTCCTCGACGGCGGCGGCCTCGGGTTCGGGACCCACCAGGCCGGCGTCACCGGCGCCGTGGGTCTTGCCGAAGGTGTGGCCCCCGACGATCAGAGCCGCGGTCTCGACGTCGTTCATCGCCATCCGCGCGAACGTCTCGCGGATGTCGACCGCGGACGCGAGGATGTCCGGATTGCCGTTCGGTCCTTCCGGATTCACATAGATGAGCCCCATTTGCACTGCCGCAAGCGGTGTCTCGAGTTCGCGGTCGCCCGAGTACCGCTGATCGGCCAGCCACTCGAGTTCGGGGCCCCAGTACACCTCGTCGGGCTCCCACTCGTCCACGCGCCCGAAGGCGAAGCCGGCGGTGGTGAACCCCATCGACTCCAGGGCGACGTTCCCGGCGAAGACCAGGAGGTCGGCCCAGGACAATGCCGTGCCGTACTTCTTCTTGATCGGCCACAGTAGGCGGCGCGCCTTGTCCAGGTTGGCGTTGTCCGGCCAGCTGTTGAGCGGGGCGAATCGCTGCATCCCGGCTCCGGCACCACCGCGTCCGTCCTGCACCCGGTAGGTACCCGCGGCATGCCAGGACATGCGGACGAACAGGCCTCCGTAATGGCCGAAGTCGGCGGGCCACCAGTCCTGCGAATCGGTCATCAGGGCGGTCAGGTCGGCGCGTAACGCCTCGACGTCGAGATCCGCGAGGGCCGAGTCGTAGTCGAAGTCGGCGTCCATCGGATTCGCGACGTCCGGATTGTGCTGAAGCACCTTGAGATTCAGCTGGTTCGGCCACCAGTCGCGGTTGCCGCCGCCCTGGGTGGGCGGCGTGAGCCGACCGTGCGCGACCGGGCAACCGCCCGCGGCGGGCTCGGTGTTCGCCTCGGCAATGGGGGGATGTTCCTTCGCGTCGCGGACGGGCTCGTGGTCTTGCTGCGCCATGCGGGGTTTCCTTTCGGGCACGGTGAGAACTGCGATCGCCGGGTCGGTGATCGCAGGGGAGGGAGGCGTCGTGGTCGGGGGTCTATCGGTCGGGGCCGGCGCCCGGAGCGGGTCGGTTGGGTTCGGGGATGCAGTCGGGGCAATGACCCCAATAGATGACCTCGGCTTCGTCGATGACGAAACCCCGGTCGTCGGACGGGGTCAGGCACGGGGCCTCGCCGACTGCGCAGTCGACGTCCCCGATGGATCCGCATGTACGGCATATCACGTGGTGATGGTTGTCCCCGACGCGTGACTCATATCGAGACACGTGGCCGGACGGCTGGATGCGTCGCACCAGACCGGCCGAAGTCAGTACGCCCAGAACGTCGTACACCGTTTGCTGCGAGACCTCCGGCAACCGTTCGCGAGCGGTTCGGAGGACCTCGTCGGTGTCCGCATGAGGATGTGCTCGGACGGCTTGCATGACCGCGACGCGCGGGCGGGTCACCCGCAGTCCGGCGGCGCGCAGGTGCCGGGCGCAGTCCTCGTCGGTGAGCATGGTGACCATCGTGCAGTCTTATCTGGAATGATTCAAGTTAAGAAGGCGAAGTGAGGTGGCCGTCACGGGCGCCGTCGTAGTATCTGCTCATGCGGACAGCGACGCCGACCACCGCTCGGGCAGCCCTATGACCCCGTACGACGAGATCGTCGACGAGCTGTACGGTCTGGCGCCGGCGGCGTTCGTGACACGCCGGAACGAACTCGCTCGAGAGATCAAAGCGGACGGCGACCGTGACCTGGCGGGGCGGATCGCGAAGTTGCGGCGGCCCACGCAAGCTGCGTGGGCCGTCAATCAGTGGGTTCGCGCGCACCCCGACGACAGCGCCCTCATCGCTGGGTTGGCGTCGGATTTGACTGCGGCCCAGCGCCGCTCGGCTGTAGACAAGATGAAGACGTTGTCGCGACGCCGTCAGGATCTGATCAACGAGTCGGTGACCGCGGTCGCCGCCACGGCCGCAGATCTGCGAGTGACGCTGGGAGACAGTACCATTCGCGAGGTCACGCAGACATTGCGAGCCGCGGTGGCCGACCCGGAAGTGCTCGAGCAGGTGTTGCGGGGAAACCTCACCGCATCCGCCGAATACAGCGGCTTCGGGCCCGCCGGCGTGTTCGTCGTCCCGGAGCCGTTGCAGGAACCAGTCGCGGACGAGTCCGAGGCAAGCGGCGCGGACGCAGACGGTGCCGACGAAGAGGGTGCCGACAGGGATGACGCCGACGACTTGGACCACACAGCGTCTGACGAAGCGGAGCGTCGTCGACGAGACCTCGAAGCCCGACTGGCCGAGGCCGAGACAGGGGAGCGAACGGCCCGATCCGACCTCGACGCCGCCTCCCGAACTGTGGACGGGGCTTCGTCGGAGGTCGACGAGATCGTCCGGCGGGCTCAGGAGTTGCGGGCCGAGCTGGCTCGTTGCGAAGAATCGCTGCGGTTCGCGCGGCAACGACTCTCGACTGCGGAACAGGGCCGGGCCGAGGCGCGGATCGCGCTCCGTGAAGCCGTCGCGGCCACCAATGAGATCCGCTCGGCGCTCGCCGAGCTGTGAGCCGACGAAGGGGTCGAACCCGAAGTCTCCACCATGGTTGCCCGTCGCCCACGGTCAGCGTGTCAAGTGAAAACGCAGCAGCTCGGTGGTGCCGTTCAGCGCGCGGCCCCAATAGCCGCCCCGGCCGTCGGCTCGGAGCTCGTCACGCACGAATCCCACGGCGGTTCCCGAGTAGTCGACGACGATGACCGGTGCACCGTCCTGCACGGAACGCCCGGGGTACACCGCGCCGGGGAAGGCCCACCCGATCGCGGTGTTGTTGACGACCCGCGAACCCGTGAAGTTCTTGCCGAACCACACCGTGTCGGCGATCGGGGCGCTGGTGACGTCGCCGCGGTAATACCCGGACGGCATCGGCGGTGCAGCCTGGGCGGTCCCGGGTGCGGCCAGTGTCACTGCGCCCGCGAGGGCGACCGCGGCGACCGCGACGGCACCCCGGCGGAGGTGGGCGGTGGGTGAGGTGTCCATCTACCCATTGAACGCCTCCGCCGGCTCGCCGGCTCATGGTTCGTCGGCGCCGTCCTCGCGTCGCCGAGGATCGGTGGCCGACGAGGATCAGTGGCCGACGAGGCGGAGTGAGTCGTCGCGGCGGAGCACGAAGAAGTACGGCTTCGGCGACCCCTTCAGGTCCATGGCACCCAGGACAGCTTCATCGGAGATCCGGTGGAAGACGTCGTTGATCGGCAGCTGATCGTAGGACATGGTCGCGGTGTCCGTGCCGCGGTACCGGGTGGTGCGCAGCCGGGCACGTGCTCGTCGGGTCTGACTGAGAAGGCGGGTCGCGGCGATCGGCGTCCCCAACGACAACGACTTGACTCCGGGCGCCTTCTCGGCGATCCCCAGTCCGCCGAAAGCGATCGCCGGATTCATGGCCCACAGCGCCGAACCGTCGCGGGTCGGGAAGAGCAGGGGGTGGACGGTCTCGGCGTCGACGAATTGCTTGCCCCACCAGCCGCTGGCCGCGAGGAAGCCGTCCAACGGGTGGTCGGTGGGCAGCTCGGCGCCACGCCAGGTGCCGATCATGAAGTCCGGCTCGACCGCGGGGGCGGAGTCGAACAGGTCGAGGGCCTCGGCGGTCGTCGCCGGCGTGGTGGTCAGGATCTCGCGCACATGCATGTCGACGATCGTACGTGTAAAGACACAAGATCTGAAGAATGTCGCAACGGATCGCGGAGCCACGCCCCGGGGTGTGCGGCCCGTCCGGAATAGCCTGTACGTACGCCGGGTTGCCGCAGGCATGAACCAACCCGCGTATGACCCTCGTGATCTTCTCGCCGAAGGCGGAGTCGGCGTCCTCGCCACGATCAAGTCCTCGGGATTACCACAGCTGTCCCCGGTGACCCCCTTCTACGACCGCGACGCCGGGACCATCTACGTCTCGATGACCGAGGGCCGGGCCAAGACCGCCAACCTCCGACGCGATCCGCGCGCCGCATTGGAGATCACCGGGCCCGATCGCTACACGTGGGCGACCGCCGAGGGCACTGTGACGTTGATCGGCCCGGGCACCGAACCGGACGGGCCCGAGGTCGAGGCGCTCGTCGACTACTACCGCAAGGCGGCAGGCGAGCACCCGGACTGGGACGAATACCGCAGGGTCATGGTCGCCGATCGCCGCGTCCTGATGGTCATGTCCGTGGACCGGGTGTACGGCGAACGTCTGCGCTGATTTTCACGATCGAGGACCCGGGTTGTCCTCGTCGTGTCGCACAGTGGACGCATGACAACCGACTTTCAACTGACCTTCGACTGTGGTGACCCGGCTGCGCTGTCCGCATTCTGGGCCGAGGTGCTCGGTTACCGGCTCCAGGACCCGCCTACCGGATTCGACAGCTGGGAGGCGGCGCTCGACGCATTCGGGGTGCCTCCGGAGCGTCGGAACGACGCCTCGGCCGTGATCGACCCGGAGGAGCGCAGGCCACGGTTGTTCTTCCAACGCGTACCCGAGGGCAAGACGGCGAAGAACCGGGTGCACCTCGACGTCCGTGCTGCCCCTGGTCTGAGTGGCGACGACCGGATGCGCGCCCTCGAGGCCGAAGCCGACCGGCTCGTCGGACTCGGTGCGACCCGGGGCGAACGACACGACCCCGCACCTCCGCTCGGTGAGGGGCACATCGTGATGCGCGACCCCGAGGGCAACGAGTTCTGTCTGGACTAGGGATTTCGTAGCAACAATGCGCGCTATGTGCGCTCTGTTGCCACGAATTCCGATGTCAGACAGATATTTCCGGCTCTACCCAGGGTCCCGTCCAGGTCGGGCTGCTCGAAAGTGACCTCGGCGAAGCGTCCCTGAACCGAGAGCGTCGCGATGGTGTTGCCGAACAGCGGGCCCAGGGTGTTTCGCCAGGCGACGGGCAGTTCGGGCGAGCCACCACGACGCGCCCAGCGCCGGACGACCGCGGCGAGCCGATTCGACCACCCCAGCCGGAACACCACCTTGATGTACGGCGGGATCGCGTTGTGCACCGGCGAACACACGAGCTGGTGGACGTCGGCGCTCGTTGTGTCCGGGAAAGTCGCACGCGCGGCATAGCTGTGGTGGACGTCGCCGGACAGCACGCTGACCGTCGCGGGCCCGGGGTCGCGCGCCGCAACTTGTCGGATCATCTCGCTGAGCCGGACGAAGGAATCGAAGAAGGCCGGCCAGTGCTCGAGGTCGGCCCCCTGCCGGATCTTCTCGGCCAGCTGTCCACGACGGCCCGGCCGCCGGGCGCCGATCTCGTTCACAGTCTCCGCATCACCGATGACCGGCGGGAGCAACCACGGCAGTGATGAACCCAGGACCAGGTGGTCCAGTCGCTCGATGTCGTCGTCGACCTGGCTCTCAACCCAATCGAATTCGTTGTCGCTCAGCATCTTTCGCGTTCCGTCGGACAGGATGCGACCGTTGCGGGAGTCGATCATGACCAGCCTGGTGTTGCCCAGGTTCCACCGGAAACTGAACCGGACACCCTTGGTTCCGTCGGTTTCCCGGTCGGCACGATCCGCGACCTCGATCAGGTGGGGCCAGCAGTCACCGTCGATGTCGCGGACGCGGCGGTAGTCCTCGGACTCGGCGAGTTCGGCGGGGGAGAGGTTGCCGAGGTGCTGATACACCCAGTACGACGCGAGGCCGGCGCGGATCCGGTCCTGCCACCACGGCTTCTCACTCATCTGCCGACGCCAGGTGTCCGAGGTGTTCCAGTCATCACGGATGTCGTGATCGTCGAAGATCATGGCCGTCGGCACCGTCGAGAGGATCCATCGGATCTCGGGGTCTCCCCAGGTGTGCCGATACAGTCCCTCGTACTCCTCGAAGTCGACGACCTCGTCGGACGGTCCGGCGGTCGAGGCCCGGCTCGACTCCAGCGACTTCTTCACCTGCGGGGTCAGCTCGTCCGCGTACACCTGGTCGCCGAGCAGAATGAGGGTGTCCGGCCACTCCTCCACCGGGAGGTGGCGCATTCGGACCGCGTAGCAGTCCAATGCGTCGAGTCCGAGCTTCTCGTCGAGCTTGGGGTCCTCGGCCCGCGGATACCGGCAGGACCCGAAGACGAACCGGTGCCGGTCCGCGGTGTCCGGTCCCCGGGTCCGGATCACGCTGGGCGGGAACTCGGTGTCCGGGAGGGGCCACTCGAGGGCGCCGTTGACGCGGACCTGATACTCGGAGACCGTGTCGGGCACCAGGCCGCTGACCTCGACCAGCGCGTAGTGGTGACCGGACACCTCGAACGTCCGGGTCGCACAGCCGAGGACTTCGACCTCGCCGGGTTCGTCGGTCTGCACCCAGATCAGCGCGGAGGTTTCGTCGACGTGCCGGAGGATCGGACCCAGAACCAAAGCCATTCGATCAGAGTAGGCCGTGGCGCAGCGTCGCGCGGCCACGTCGATCGTGAGCGATGAGTTCGCCGGGTCGTGCCGGTCTGCACTCCTGTCGCCCTCACCATAGCGGTGACGTCTCGCGCCGGGACACCGGTGCACCGGAGTATCGATGGAGGAGCAACCCATGGTGATCGTTGCCGGCAGTCTGCGAGTGGACCCGGACCAGCGCGCGGCGTACATCGCCGGCTGCGACGAGGTGGTCGGTGCCGCCCGTCGGGCACCGGGGTGTCTCGATTTCGCAATCTCCGCGGACTCGATGGACCCCGGCCGGATCAACATCTTCGAGCGCTGGGACTCGCAGTCGGCGGTCGAGGCTTTCCGTGGCGACGGGGTCGGCGAGGACCAGTCACGGGCGATCCGGTCGGCGTTCGTTGCCGAGTACGACGTCGCCGACGTGCGGATACTGGCGGGCCCTCCGGATTGATGAGCACACAACCCGCGGCGACATCGAGCGTCGTAGGCTGTGTGCGCACTTCCAGAGGGGATCATGACCGGAATGTCCGACATCCAACAGACTCTCGCCGACGTCCTCGGCGAGCTCCGCAGTCTCGACGACCCGCGGATCCGAGCGGTCAACGAGAAACACGGCGACGACCACGGGGTCAATCTCACGAAGCTCAGGGCGATCGCGAAACGACTGCGAACGCAGCCCGAACTTTCCGCAGAGCTGTGGGCGACGGGCGACACCGCGCCGCGTCTGCTCGCACTGTTGATCTGTCGCCCGCGGGCGTTCGACCCCGCGCAGCTCGACACGATGATCCGCGAGGTCGACCGGCCGAAGGTCCACGATTGGCTCGTCAACTACGTCGTCAAGAAGAGTCCGCATGCCGAGGAGTTGCGGAGGTCGTGGATGGCCGACGCCGAGCCCGGTGTCGCCGCGGCGGGATGGGCCCTGACCGCTGATCGAGTGGTCAAGAAGCCCGGTGACCTCGACACGGCCGGGTTGCTCGACACCATCGAGTCCGACATGGGGAACGCACCGCCACGCCTGCAGTGGGCGATGAACACATGCCTGGCGACCATCGGCATCGAGAATCCCGACTTCCGTTCCCGTGCAATCGACATCGGTCAGCGGTTGCGAGTGCTGGAGGATTACCCGACCTCCCCGGGCTGTACTTCGCCGTATGCGCCGGTCTGGATCGCCGAGATGGTACGGCGTCGATCGTCGTGACCTGAGCGGCAGCTCGTTGCCCCGTCGCTCAGGCGTCGGATCCCGACACTCCCGGGGATCCTCTGCTGCTCAGTCATTGTGGCGGCTGTGGGAAACCGGCATGACGACCGTGGTGAGGTCGCCGCCGTCTGCGGACCGAATCGTCATCGGGAGGTCCCGATTGCGGACGTCGATCATCATCTCGGCCCCGATCGACACATGGACCGCGGGGTAGAGCGTCGAGACCTCGAACCACAGTGCGATCGGGGGGCCGCAGGTCTCGGCTGGCGCGACGGCGAGTTGTGCCGACGAGGCGTCGCTCAGTGTGAGCGCCGCCGACGTGAAGTCCAGGTGCACCCGGTCGGTTGCACAGCGCTCCAACGATTGCAACACAGCGGTTTTCGCGACACTCGCACGCATGGTCACCGTGGGCAGGGCTTCGATCATCGCCTGGTGCGCGGGAAACGGCCCGTCGAGTAGGCGGCACCATAGATCGTCCCGACCGTCGAGCCGGAATCGAACTGCGCCGGCCACGGCGTCGATGACGACGACGCCGCCCCGTGCCAGGTCGGACAGACCATCACGGAGGTCGGCCGCACACAGCGTTCTCGACTCCGCGGCGATCGTCATCTTGATCGTCCTGGCCTCGTGCCGAACCCGATCGGCATCGGCTGCGACGGTCCGCACGTGCTCGTCGATCAGTCCGCCGGCGGTACCCGGCTCGGCGGCGAGGACCGTGCGGATGTCGGCGAGCGACATCCCGATCTCGCGGAGTCGCCGGAGTGCGATCGCGTGCCGCTCCTGCGACGCGCTGTACTGGCGATATCCGGTCGACGCGTCGACGGCGGCCGGGGTGAGCAACCCCGAGTCGTCGTAGAACCGCAGCGCGGACGCGGTCAAACCGGTGCGTTGCGCGAACGCGCCGATCGGGACGAGTTCGCTGACTTCGGGAACGGAGGGCATATCGCAGATCATCCGGCTTCGACCAACCTGAAGGTCAAGAGGAAGCGAGTCGGCGTCCGAATCGGGTCAGATGAGACCGAGTGCGAGCATCGCGTCGGCCACGCGAGTGAACGCCGCGATATTGGCACCGGTCGCGTAGTTGCCCGGCGCCCCGTATTCGTCTGCCGTGTGCAGGCAGTGGTCATGGATGGCCGTCATGATCTCCGACAATCGGTCCTCGGTGTGCGCGAACGTCCACGAATCCCGAGAAGCGTTCTGCTGCATCTCGAGTGCGCTCGTGGCGACGCCGCCCGCGTTCGCGGCCTTGCCCGGGGCGAAGCCGACGCCGGCGTCGGCGAAGATGCGCACCGCCTCGGGGGTGCTGGGCATGTTCGCGCCCTCGGCGACGATGCGACATCCGTTCTTCGCCAGTTGAGTGGCGTCGACCCCGTTCAGTTCGTTCTGCGTCGCGCAGGGGATGGCGATGTCGGTGGGCACACTCCACATCGATCCGGTGTCGACGTGACGGGCGGACCCGCGGCGGGCGTCGGCGTAATCCGAGATACGGCCGCGCCGAACGTTTTTGATTTCCTTGAGCAGTTCGAGGTCGATACCGGCATCATCGACGACGTAGCCCCCGGAGTCCGAGCACGCGATCACGCGACCGCCGAGTTGTTGCACCTTCTCGATGGCGTAGATCGCCACATTGCCCGAGCCCGAGACCACCACGGTCTTGCCGTCGAGGTCGTCGCCGGCCGCGGCGAGCATCTCGCGGACGAAGAACACCACGCCGTACCCGGTCGCCTCGGTGCGGACCTGCGACCCACCCCAGGCGAGTCCCTTGCCGGTGAGCACGCCGGACTCGTAACGGTTGGTGATGCGCTTGTACTGGCCGAAGAGATAACCGATCTCCCGACCGCCGACGCCGGTGTCACCCGCGGGCACATCGGTGTACTCGCCGATGTGACGGTAGAGCTCGGTCATGAACGACTGGCAGAACCGCATGATCTCCGCGTCGGAGCGTCCCTTGGGATCGAAGTCGGCGCCGCCTTTGCCGCCGCCGATCGGGAGCCCGGTCAGTGCGTTCTTGAAGATCTGCTCGAACCCGAGGAACTTGACCACGCCCAGGTAGACGCTCGGGTGGATTCGAAGGCCGCCCTTGTAGGGACCGAGTGCGGAATTGAACTCGACCCGGAACCCGCGGTTGATCTGCACCTGTCCCTGGTCGTCGACCCACGGCACTCGGAAGATGATCTGGCGCTCGGGCTCCGTCAGTCTCTTGATGATCCCGGCGTCCGCGTAGTGGGGATGTTTCGCCAAGACCGGACCCAGACTGTCGAAGACCTCCCGGACGGCCTGGTGGAACTCGGCCTCCCCAGGGTTCCGCGCAACAACCTGCGCGTACAGATCGCTGATCTTCTCGTCGAGCACGATGGCGACCACTTCCTTCTCCGTAGGTGTGGGACGGCGACGTGCCCAGGTGAGCACGCCGCCACCCGCACCCTATCGAGTGACAGGAATTCGACCGCAGACCGGTCCGTCGGACGACGACCGCGGTGTGTCCGCAGTGAGGTGGTCGGACCCGCTCACCTGCGGAGCAGTCCGGTCGGGCACCGCTATGCGCGGATCACGCGCGGGCCAGAACAGGTCGTCGCACCTGGAGCGACGGATGTCGGGTCACGATCTCATGCCTGGACGTCGGATCGGCACCAGTGGTGAGCGTCAGGATCCAAGGCACCGACTCGGTGTCGTCGGACACCCACGGATCCAGTTCGAGGTGGGCCAGGATGTCGCGTGACAGGCTCTCGAGTCTCGCGACGGTCAGTCGTCCGGACGAGTCCGCGAAACCGCAGCACACATCCCGCCCCTCGGGTACTCCGAACACGTCCACGTCGTTCTCGCGGTGCCATTGCCGTCGGAGGAGCAACGACTCCGACTCCTCGACGACAACCGAACACCTGGCGGGGTGGGGAAAGGCGTCGTGCGCGCGAGTCGACGCTTGCTTGACGAATTCTCTGACCCGACCGGGGGAGCCACACACGCGTATTCGGCACTCCATCACAACCGCTTTCACGGCCACTCTTCCTTTCGCTGCGACCGGCCATCTGCGACCGGTGCCATGGACTCTAGCCCAGAAAAAAATAAAAGCCAGTCCGGCGCATTTCGCAGGCGCACAGTAAATGAAAAGTACTGTGTTACAACGTATGAAGTCGGCAAGTCGGCACCAGATCGGACGGGCTGGACTTCTGTCGTTTCTGGGCTATGGTCACGACGAGAGCGGGATCGACCCGCTGTAGACCACGACCGATTCGAGGAGAAATGGCGGAAAAGAATTCGAGCTCGAAAAAGCGGCGGCAAGAACTCAAGGAACGTCGTGAGCGAAAACGGGCACTCGAGGATGTCTCGTTGATTCGGAAGAGGAAAAGCGCGCGTTGACGCCGACGCTCGCGTCAGCCCGCGCTTTTCAGTGCCCGGGCGATCGTGGGCCAGGCTCGGTGCAGATCCTGGTTCCAGTAACCCCACGAGTGGAGACCGGCACGGAAGTCGTAGGTGATGTCGACCCCGGCTCGGTCTGCGCGACGCTTGAAGCTCTCGGTGCATCGGGCGACGATGCCCTCGAGCACGCCTCCGACGGGTGAGGCCAGCCCGGCCAGCCCGAGGGCCGGGTCGGGCAGACCGTTGCCGACCGCTACATACACGGGCTTACCGCGTAGCGCGGACACGTGACCGGCGGGATTGTGGGCATCCCAGTTGTCGTGATCGAGCGGGCCCCACATGTTCTCCGGGTTCCCACCCCTCGTCGTGACCGATGTGGCGGTCGCCTGCCGGAACTCCGGCGACCCTTGATCGAGGCACCCGCTGAAGGCGACCACACCCCGGTAGAGATCCGGGTTGCGGACCGCGATGGACATCGCGCCCAGCGCCCCCATCGACAGCCCGCCGATCACGTTCCGTCCGTTGCCCCGGAAGCGTCCGTCGACCAGCGGAGGGAGTTCCTCGGTCAGGAAGGTCTCCCACATGTTCCGACCCAGGACGGGATCGATTCGGCGCCAGTCGGTGTAGTACGAGCCCGTACCCCCGATGGGCAGAACCACGTTGACCTTCTTGTCGGCGACGAAGCGCGCGATGTCGGTCTGGAAGGTCCACCCGCTCTGCGTGTAGCTGGTGTAGACCCCACCGTCGATGCCGTCGAGGAGGTACACGGTCGGCCGTGGGCCGGTCCGCTCGCGGGGGGCGAGCACGCTCACCCGAACGGGCCGCTTCATGGCGGCGGAATACACGGTCATCGTCGTGCGTGTCGCCGTCTCCGAGGACACCGCAAGGATCCGCGCCGAGTCGCCGAGCCTCGGTGGAGTCGCCCCCGCCGGCTGACCCGTCGAGACGCTCGCGACGACCGCGATCAGAAATGCACAACCGAGCCCTGCGGCTCGCTGCCAGCGTGACACTCTTCGTTCCCCCTCGGACACTGCCGTCACGACCGGCGACCCACCCCCAGGTCGACGTCCGGCATTCGCCGCGTGTCGGTCGATCACGGGTCCGGACACGGACCGCGGACCCATTAGAGCAGGTCTGGGGCCGCCGTGTGACCGAAGCGCGCCGACGACCGAGGTTTTGCGTACAGGGACCCGGGTACCCGAATGATCCCGGGCTGTGGACAGTCGGGATTCACACGACAGAGGAAGGTAGGTGCTCTGGTGGGCACATATGTCACCGCGAATCCGACCACCGGTACGACCGAACGGGAATTTCCCGGACTGAAGGACGACGAGGTGGCCGGCGTGGCCGAACGGTCACTCGCGGCATACCAGGAGTGGCGAGCGACCGAGGCATCCGAACGGGCCACAATCCTTTCCCGGACCGCTGACGAGTACGAGAGGCGAGCCGATGAGCTCGCGGCCGTCATCACGACCGAGATGGGCAAACCCGCCAAGGAGGCGGCGGGAGAGGTCCAGCTGGCCGCGGACATCTATCGCTGGTACGCCGAGCACGGACCGGATCTGCTCGAGACCGAGGCCCTCGACCCGCAGGGCGCGGATGCGTCGATCGTGCAGGTCGCGCCGATCGGACCACTGGTGGGCGTGATGCCGTGGAACTACCCCTACTACCAGGTCGCACGTTTCGTCGCGCCGAACCTGTTGGCCGGCAACACCGTCATTCTCAAGCATGCGTCGATCTGCGCGGCGTCGTCGGCGTTGATGGCAGAAATTTTGCACGACGCGGGTGTGCCCGCCGACGCGTACATCAACGTGTACGCAAGCAGTGATCAGGTCGCAGACCTGCTCGCGCACAACGCGATACGCGGTGTATCACTCACCGGGAGTGAGAAGGCGGGTGCAGCCGTGGCGAAGGTTGCCGCGGAGAACCTGAAGAAGTCCGTGCTCGAGCTCGGCGGTTCGGACCCGTTCATCCTGCTCGACTCCGCCGACACGGAACGCACGACGAAGATCGCGGCGGGCGCACGGCTGTCGAACGCGGGCCAGGCGTGCAACTCGCCGAAACGGTTCATCGTTCTCGACGAGTTGTACGACGACTTCGTCGACGGTGTGGTCAAGCAGTTCGAGTCGACGGTGGTCGGTGATCCGTCCGACGATTCCACTCAGATGGGTCCGCTGTCGTCCCTGTCGGCGCGCGACACCGTGGCCGAACAGGTCGAGACCGCGGTGAAACAGGGCGCCACCCTGCGGACGGGTGGGAAGCCGCTGGAGCGCGACGGAGCCTTCTTCGAACCCACTGTGCTGACGGACATCACCCCGGACATGGACGTCTACTCCGAGGAGATCTTCGGGCCCGTCGCGATGGTCTACAGGGTGTCATCCCCGGAGGATGCCGTGGCGCTCGCCAACGATGTCGAGTTCGGTTTGAGCGGCTCGGTGTGGAGCGGCAACATCGGCAAGGCCGAGGAGGTTGCCGACCAACTCGAAGTCGGCATGGCGTATGTCAACGAACACGGCACCACGCTGCCCGGCCTTCCGTTCGGCGGGGTGAAGCGGTCCGGCTACGGTCGCGAACTCGGGCGTTGGGGCATGGGCGAGTTCGTCAACACCAAGCTGCGTCGCACCGCCTCCGAGTAGCCGGGCGATCGGCGACGGCCGGACGGGCCGATGCGGAAAGCGTCGGCCCGTCTCGCCGTCTGGCCCGTCTCGCTGTTCGGCTCGTGATCCGGCGGCCGGCTGTCCGACGTGTCAGCCGTTGGTCTGACGCGCCCGGTCGACCGCGACGGCCACCCCGTGATGCCACGGAACCCCGTGCCCGGGAAGCAGAGACTTCGCGTCCGTCGCTGCCAGCGCGTCGAGCGACGCCCGATTGCGATCGAGGTCGGCGGTTGCGGAACCGGCGATCATGCGCGGGCCGGTCGCCGCGGTGTACGGATCGAGGGTGACGAGCGCGTCGCCGGCGATGACCGCGTCGCGCAATGGAAAGTGCAGCGACACATGGCCGTAGGTGTGACCGGGAGTCGGCACCACCTGCGCGCCACCGGGGAGCAGGGCATCATCGCCGAAAGGCGTCACATCCAGGTGATCGACGCCGCGCACCGTGAACGCACCGGCCGCCGCCATGCGTCCGAGCAGGCGTAGCGAACGCGGATGACGAAGGGGCACTCCGAATCTGGTCGCGTTCTGATGCGCGTAGCGGTAGGGATGGGACGCCAGCCACGCATCGTCGCGATGGACGTGGACCGGGATCCGCCACTCGCGCGCCAGGCGGCGCGCGGTGCCGACGTGATCGAAATGACCATGCGTGATGATCAGGTCGGTCACGGCATCGGTGTCACGGCCGAGTTCCCGGATGGCCTTGACGAGGGGTTCGTACGAACGGGGGAGTCCACAGTCGACGAGGATCAGCCGGTCCTGGTCCTCGATCAGGTACTGATTCGTGTAGGCGTACTCGAGCCAGTGGATGCCGGGGACGACGCCACGATGGAAGGTCATGACGAGACGCGTACCCGGTGGTCGCGGCAGCAAACCGGGACGACCGTCGAAGTTTGGACAAGACCGGGGGTTTCTGTAATCACCCCGGCCTCTGGCTCGACATGCGGGTTACAGCACCGCAGGAGCGTGACTGCGACAGTAACAGGAACACCCCGGTGAACGCGAATCACCGATCGCCGACCTGCTGTCGATCGTCGATGAAGACCTGCCAGCACAGGTCATTGCGGGCATGTTGGTCGTCGAGCACCAACTCGCGTACCCGAACAGGGAGATGTTCTCGCTGCCAAGCGCATTCGTGTCTACCCGCGTCGACCCCGTGTGCGGACCGGACTGCCTTGATCGCGTACGCCGCGGCACCGAGGTCGTGCGATGCGACGTGCGCGGTCACCGCCGCTTGCCCGGCGGCGTAGGCGGCGAACCGCGGTGCGCCACGTAGATCGCGGGCGGCACCCATGGCGTGTCCGCCGGCGGCGCGCGACTCCATCATCGCCAGTTCGCCCCGGGTCCACGCGCGGACCGCCGCGATTGCCTCCCTGGGGCGAGCGTCATCCGGCCGTGCCGACTCGAACAAGGGCAGAACGTGCTCCGCACACCGTGCCGCCCAGAGCGCCAGCAAGTGGTGATCGGCGTCGGTGAGCGTCCCGCCACGACGGATGGTGACCAGGCGGGGGTCGAACACTGTGGGGAGGATCATCGCGACCTCTCTGCCGGCCGCGGACTCAACGGCCGCGCCGGGCAATTCGCACCTCGACGTCCTCGGGTGTGAGAACCGCGGTGGGTTCGGCGACGACGCCCACGCGTACGGGCGCCTGGGCTCGGTCGGTGACGGTGAGCGGCGGGCCGTCGGGCTGCAGATGGTCGTTGCCCCACTGCATCAACGACATCACCACAGGAAACAGATCGCGGCCCATGTCGGTGAGCTGATACTCGAACCGTTCGCGCTGCCCGGCGTCGCGGTAGGGGACCTTGGTGAAGATCCCGGCCTCGGTGAGTTCGCGCAGGCGGGCCGACGCGACCGCGTCGCTGATCCCGACCCGCCGGCTGAACTGATCGAACCTGGTGGCGCCGTAGAAGGCCTCCCGCAGGATGAGGATCGCCGACCGGGTGCCCACCATGTCGATCGCCTTCGCGATCGAGCAGCCGCTCGCCTCCCAGCTGTCGCGTTCGGCCAGCGGGCCCTTCAGGTGCATCATGCCCCCAGCCTACCCTGACTTGACAAGACCATAGCCAGAGCGTAGACCTGACTTTGGTAGACAAAAGTCAGCCATCATCCGGATCGGGTTGCGTTCCGATCCGCACACTGACGGAGGATCAGTCATGAGATCTGCGGTCATCGTCGACGCTGTTCGCACACCCATCGGCAAGGGCAAGCCCACCGGCGCCCTCCATGACGTTCATCCCGTCGACCTCCTCGCGCACAGCCTCCGAGCAGTCGTGGACCGTTCGGGTGTCGATCCCGAACTCGTCGACGACGTGATCACCGGTGTCGTCAGTCAGGTGGGGGAGCAGAGTTTCAACATCGCGCGGCGCGCGCTCCTGGCCGCCGGCTACCCCGAATCCGTGCCGGGGGTCTCCGTCGACCGCCAATGCGGAAGCGGGCAACAGGCCATCGCGTTCGCCGCGCAGGGCATCATCGCGGGCACGTACGACATCGCGGTCGCCGCGGGTGTCGAATCGATGTCCCGTATCCCGATGGGCTCGGCCGTTGCCGGTACCGCCGATCTCAACGGACGGGCGTTCGGCGAACGATACCCGCAGGGCCTCGTGGGTCAGGGGATCTCGGCGGAACTGATCGCCGCCCGCTGGGACATCTCGCGACGCGAGATCGACGAATTCTCGCTGCGGTCACACGATCTCGCCGCCACCGCCACCAAGAACGGACTCTTCGACGACGAACTCGCCCCCATCGCGGGGCTGACGTCGGACGAGGGCATCCGGCTCGGGGGCAACCTCGACGACCTCGCCCGGCTGCGACCGGCCTACTACGACGAGGCGATCGCGAACCGGTTCCCCGAGATCGACTGGCGGATCACCGCGGCGAGTGCGAGTCAGATCAGCGACGGGTCGTCGGCGGTGCTGCTGATGAGCGAGGAGAAAGCCGCCGAACTCGGTCTGCGTCCGCGCGCTCGTGTGCACACCATCGCGGTCGCCGGTGACGACCCACTCCTGATGCTCACCGGCATCATCCCGGCGACGCGGAAGGCACTGTTACGCAGTGGTTTGCGAGTCGAGGACATCGACCTGTTCGAGGTGAACGAGGCGTTCGCGCCGGTGGTACTGGCGTGGTCGCGGGAGTTCGGGGTGGACGTGGATCGAGTCAACGTCAACGGCGGTGCGATCGCGCTCGGCCACCCGCTGGGTGCCAGCGGTGCCCGCCTCGCGACCACGGGACTGAACGCGCTGGAACAGCGCGGCGGTCGTTACCTCCTGCAAACGATGTGTGAGGCAGGCGGATTGGCCAACGCGACGATCTACGAGCGACTCGGCTGAGCCGTCGGCGGTCCGGGCGGACGTGCTCGTCGTCCATTCGGTGTATCTCGGTCGCACACGTTGCGTCCGCCCGGTACCGTGATTGCGCATACCCGCTGTTCGGAGCGGGGCCGATGACTGCGGGGACCTCATGAACCCAACCGACCCGAATGCAGCAGCGCTCGTCGCGACGCGGGAGGCCACCGTTCTGGCGCATCTCGAGGCCGAGAATCGGCACGACGTCGGTGCCACGCTGGCGACGTTCAAAGACGGCGCGGCACGTACCGAGTTGCCCGGTGAGATCGCCGATGGCCACGACGCGGTGTCGGCCTCGTATCACGAACTGTTCACCGCATTGCCGGACATGCATTTCGATGTCGACCCCGAGACGCTGTGCCATCACGACGATCGAGTCATCTGTGAGACGCGAGTTCGCGGAACACATCTGGGCCCATACCGCGGGCTCGCCCCGACGGGTCGGTCTCTCGACCTGCCCATCGTCGCGGTGTTCACCTTCGCGGGCTCAGATCTGGTTGCGGAGCGCGCCTACTTCGACCGTCTGGAAATGTTCATGCAGCTCGGGGTCGCGCGGGATCCGAACACCCTCGCCGGCCGGATCGCCACGCTGCTCAATCACCCGATCACGGTCATCGGCGCTGCTGTCCGTCGTCTAACATCCCGGTCCGCCGCGTCGGCCTGACGCCGCTGAGGATCACACCCCCAGGCGGCGCCTCGCCGCATCGATGTCGAAAGACGTCGGGTCGAAGGCAGAACCAGGTGACATGCCCGCCCACTCGCGTAGCTCCAGATGGCGAGGGTGCGTCTGATCATTGACCGCCTCGATGAAGTCCGCCCATCCAGGCACTCCGCCGACGTCTTCGAACGGGGCGGTTCCACCACCGTCGATGAACGTCACCGGCGGTTCGTCGTCGTTCATCGGCGCGAATGCCTCGACGACAATGCTCACTTCCCAGCCGTCGCCGAAGTCGTACTCGTAGGTCACCACGTCGCCGGGTTCGTCGACCAGCTCGCCCAGGGTCGAGTCGAAGACAGACTCCGTGTATTGGTCGACCCGTGCGGTGTCCATCGCTTCGTCGGACAGGTACCGGTGCGCGTGGCCAGAACACGGCGTTGTGAAGGGGTAGAGATGCGCGTCGTCCCAGGCGAAAGCAGCTTGGAGCACTTCATGGAGTTCGTTCAATGGAACCAGCGCGAGAATTCGAATCCGTCGCCAGACTCTGGGTCGTACGCCGGCGAGTTCGACGCGCACCGTGATCATGGTCGCCTCGCCCCCGCTCTCCGGATTGTGACGTTCCGGAAATCCGCCCCACACCGCGGGTCGCAACCCCTCGGGGACGACGTAGTCACCGTCCTCGTTGAGGACGAGCCACCCGTCCTCGATGATGTGCTCGACGCGAGAATGAGCCTTGGGAATCTCCGGTGAGATCAGCCCGTCATCGCGCAGGGCGGCGAAGCGATCGGCGGCAAACGGCATGATCGTCAGCCCGTGGTATACGACGCGCGCGACGATACCGTCCACAAACTGTGCCTTTGCACTCGAATCAGAGGTCAACGCCCTGCCGACGGCCGCAGCCAGCGTGCTGCGTCGCGTCGTCAGCGACTGTGGTCCACGCCAGGACGCGGCCGCCGGGCCCGGGTAGACATGGGATGGAGTAATTGCGATCAACTGGGCATCCCGGGCGAGCTCCCAGATCTCGGCAAGAACGCGATGATGTTTCATTGCCTTGAGTGCTGCTGACGGTTGCTCGATCTGAAGGGCCTGCAGAAGGTCCGGAAGCAGTGCCGGCTTGAGCCATCCACTCGGCGTCACCGGCCGTTTGTAACCGATCCAGTCCATCAACACATCGAGCCGCTGCAAAACCCGAACCGCTTCCAGTGCATCGCGCTCGGCGGAGCTGTCGATGTCGTCGACCTCGACCTTCAGCCCGCCCATGGAGTCGAGGAGGTATCCCTGGCAAGCCCCCATCACGACATCGGCGCTGATGGCTCCTGTCCACCTGGAAGTGGTGACGAGGAAATCGATGAACAGGCGCAATGCGAAGACCGCGATGCTTGCCGGTAAGGCGTCGTCCTCTTCCTCTTCCATGTACTCGGCGAAGTCGATTGCCGCATCGACCTCATCGAGCGACCACTCGGTGGGCCGATGGTCTGGCAATGCGTAGCCGACGGCAAAGTCCAGCGCTCTTACGGCGTCGACGATGGCTGCCTGCTTGTCCGGATCGTCTTCGAATTCCTCGCTGGGCAGCCATCGTTCGAACTCGCGCAACAGGACGCCCATCTCCGAGGTGTCGCGACCCCGGATCGGGATCACGTTGCTGTTTCGGCGGGCAGCCCGCTTCTTCGCCTTCTCGGTCCGCTTGGCGCCGCGGGATCGCTTGTTCTTCCGGCTCATCGGCGTCGATCCTATGCGCTGGCGCGTCCGACAGCCAGGCCGATTTCTGGTGCCGACAGCACTCGAACGGCCCCGGCTTTGAGGTGCCGGGACCGTTCGATTCGGAGGTTCCAGATGTCCTCAGCGCTCACCCGGTCCCTGCTCCACCGGTTCCTTCTCTTCCGGCACGTCCTCCTTCTTCGCCAGCGCGCTGGGCCACCACACGGGACGGCCGATGTCGTAGACGAGCGCCGGGACGAGCAGGGTCCGGACGATCAACGCGTCGAGGAGGACGCCGAAGGCGACGATGAACGCAATCTGCGCCAGGAAGATCAGCGGGATGACCGCCAGGGCGGAGAACGTCGCCGCGAGGACCACGCCGGCCGAGGTGATGACTCCGCCGGTGACCGTGAGCCCACGGAGAACACCTCGGCGCGTACCGATCTGCAGTGCTTCCTCGCGGACGCGGGTCATCAGGAAGATGTTGTAGTCGATGCCCAGCGCGACCAAGAAGACGAACGCGAACAGCGGCACGACCGGGTCGGCGCCGGGGAATCCGAGGATGTGGTTGAACACGATCGACGAAATTCCCAGTGTGGCCGCGAAACTCAGGATGACGGTGGCCATCAGGAGAATCGGGGCGACGATCGCCCGGAGCAGCGCGCACAGGATGAGCAGCACGACGATGCTGACGATCGGGATGATCAGGTTCCGGTCGTGGATGGCCGTCGTCTTGGTGTCGAGGTCGACCGCCGTCGGACCACCCACGAGCGCGTCGGCGCCGTTGACGTTCCCCACCGCGTCGCGAAGACGCTCGATGGTCTCCTCGGCGGCCAGGGAATCGGCCGGATCGGTCAGGGTCGCCTGCAGAGCGACCCGTCCGTCGACGGTCTTGGGGGCGCCGCCCGGATCGGTGACCGGGACGACCTCGGCGACGCCGTCGACATTCGCCGCCGTGTTCTGCACCTGCTGCAGCGATGCGGCGTCGGCGATGATGACCGCGGGTGAACCGTCCCCGGCGTCGAAGTGGGCGGTGAGGACTTCTTGGCCCTCCTGCGACTCCACTGCTACGAGGAAGGTGTCGGACTGCGCGACCCCGTCGGCCTTGAACTGGGGGAGGAACAGCGCGAAGAGCACGAGTAGCAACGTCGTGGCCACCCAGAAGCGGCGGGGGTGCCGTCCGATCCGGTTCGCCAGGGCGCCCCAGACGCGATGATTGCTGCTGTCGTCACGTTGCGCCGACGCCGGGTCGACGACCGGTCGCTTCGGCCAGAAAGCACTGCGTCCGAGCAGGGTCAGCGCCGCGGGGAGGAACGTCATCGACGCCAGGAACGATGCCGCGATGCCGATCGCGGCAACGGGGCCGAGACCGCGGTTGGAGTTCAGATCCGACAGCAGGAGGCACAGCACACCGGCGATGACCGTGCCGGCGGAGGCGGCGACCGGTTCGAGGGTCGCGCGCCACGCGGCCCGCATGGCGTCGTACTTGTCGGCGGTCAGCCGTAGTTCTTCTCGATAGCGGGACACCAGGAGCAGGGCGTAGTCCGTCGCCGCACCGAACACGAGGATGAAGAGGATGCCCTGGCTCTGGCCGTTGAGGGTGAGCACGTCGTTCGACGCGAGCACGTAGACCAGCAGGCTGGCGAGCCCCAGCGCGAACACGGCGGACACGATCACGACGAACGGGAGGATCGGACTGCGGTACACCACGATGAGGATCAGGATGACGACCGCGCCGGCAACCAGTAGCAGCAGGCCGTCGATCCCGCCGAATGCCTCGGTGAGGTCGCCCGCGATGCCTGCGGGTCCGGTCACATACACCGACAGTCCCTCGGGCGGGCCGTTCGCGAGTTCCGCACGCAGAGCCTCGATGCTTTCCGAGATCTCCCCGGAGGAGTCGACGGGCACGATCATCTGGATCGCCTGACCATCCTGCGAGCGGATCGGCGGAGACGTTCGCTCGGAGATCCCGTCCGAGCCGGCGACCTTGCCCACCGCCTCGGACACGAACGCGAGGTCGGCCTCGGTGATGCCGCTCGTACGTTCGGCCACCACGACGGCCGGGATCTCGGAGGAGTCCACGAAGTCGGCTTCCAGGCGGGAGACCTCGGTGGCTTCGGCGGACGCGGGCAGGAACGACGTGTTGTCGTTCGCCTGTACGTCACCGAGTTTTCCGGCGAACGGTCCGCCGACAGAACCCAGGGCCAGCCATCCGATAACCAAGAGGGCTGGCAGAATCCATCGCAAGCGACTGACTCGTCGAGCAGAGGTGGGTGGGTTCACGGGCTTCCGTTCGTCGGTTGCGGGTGGAGTGCGTGAGCACCATGATGTTCAGCAGGCTGAACAATTGCAAGTCTGCGCGGTGTGACGTAGAGAATCGGCAGGACAAGGTGAACGACGGGAACGACGGGATGGACGGGTGGCCGACCGGTCGGCTGCTGTCGGTGGCGGCACGGCTCGTCGAGCACGCCTGGGAGGCGGTACTGCGGGAGTACGACATCTCGAGCGCCGGACTCGTCGTCCTCCATGTGGTGAGCACGGGACCGGCCACCCAGCGCGAGGTCGCCAAGAAGGCCAGGGTGACCGATCAAACTGCGAGCCGCACCATCGAGCGACTGGAACGAATGGGTTACGTACGGCGTCAGGTCGATCCCGACGACGAGCGGCGAAAGCATGTGAGCGCGACTCCGGCCGGTGCCGAGGTCTACCGCGCATTGCTCGAACGGGAGCGAACCGACCCGGCGCTGATCGCGTCCATCGGCGCGTCAGAACCGCAACTCCGTCGATTGTTGCTCGAACTGATTCGCGTGCAACAGGATCGGAGCTCGGGGCCGTCATAGCGTCGCGTCGGTGCTCAACCCGCGTCGCGGGCCGCTTCGAGTCCGGCGACGAGCGCGTCGACCTTCGCCCGGTTCTCCGCCGACGTCATCAGCCCGACGAACGGCGGGCGCGAGAAGGTGAGGGTCACCTGGAGGAGCTGTTCGCGTTCACCGCCGAACAGCTTCCTCCGTCGGTCGGTCTCGGTGACCTCCGCGGAGACGAACGATGCCGCCGGTAACCGGGTCTTGGACGTGCCGCCGCGGAGTTTCTCGAACCACTCGCCATCGAGCACGACCGTTTCATTCGACAGACCATGGATCTCGAGCACGTGCTACCCCTCGCCCTGCGGATTGTGTCGTGATCACGATATCCGCCGCGAACGTCGACGCCGGGGTTTGCGGCAGATCACAACACCGTTGTCCTTCGACGCCGGCGCGCACTACTGTGCCGATCGTGCATACACCGACCTGCTGGGCCAACACTCGTTCGGCGACCCGTGGCTGAGGTGAGACTTCGGCAGGCCGACGACGCCGACACGGACCGCCTCGTGGCCGTGTGGCGTTCGGCGGTCGAGGCTACGCATCACTTCCTGACTTCCGCCGACATCGACGGCTACGCGGATCGACTCGCACGAGACTACTTTCCGGCGGTCGAGTTGGTCGTCGCGGAGGCCGACGGAGTGGTCGTCGGCTTCAGCGGAACCGCAGAGAATCGGCTCGAGATGCTGTTCGTCGATTCGGCCGCCCACGGGCGGGGCATCGGCACGGTGCTTCTCGATCACGCGGTCGCGCACGGCGGCGTCGACGAACTCGACGTCAACGAACAGAACCCGGGCGCCGCGGAGTTCTATCGGCGCAGGGGGTTCGAGCAGGTGGGCCGCTCGCCGGTGGATTCCGACGGCCAGCCGTTCCCGTTGCTGCACTTTCGGCGCGCCGGGGTCCCGTGACACGTAGGTTCGCGCCGCAGAGCCGGGCGCATCGCGGGTGCAGAACTTGTTCACCGTCACCACTGCCATTCGAGGCCATTAGAAGACTCGCGTACGAGTGACGGCTCACGTTCGGATGTGTCGAACTGCGACTGCTGCCCTAACTTATTCACCGTCATTACTGCCAGTCGAGGCCTTTAGAAGACTCGCGTACGAGTGACGGCTCACGTTCGGATGTGTCGAACTGCGACTGCTGCCCTACGCAGCTGATACCGCGCCGAAGACAAACGGGGACGGGAGAGTTCGAGTCCGGCATCGTCGGCGATGTGCTCGACAACCTGGTCGACACTGCGTTCGTCTGCTGGCACATGGCTTGCGAATCGGTCCTCGCCAAGCCGGGCGACGCACCTCCCAGTCTGTTTCATCGCCCAGGTCTCATCGGCGCCGAGGATGGGGCCGAGACGGTGAGCAAGGCGGGCTCTGAGACGTCGATGGATCACTTCGACGGAAGCGGTCAGGGTGTAGTGCCTGACATCGGCGCCATGCTCTTTGAGTCCACCGACGATCTCGTCGAAGTACTCAGCGTCGACGAGCGTCATGGGAACTATCACCGGGCAGTCGCTTGATTGTTCGGCATCCAAGAGGGTTTGGGTGACGCCCGTGCGCCACTGCGGTAGGTCCTGAAAATCGTCGCGCCGGGCGGGCGGCAGCATCTTGTGCATCGCGAATCCGAGGAGTTCGGGATCGGCCACGTGCGACGCAGTCAGCCGGCGGTGAAGCTCGTGTGCGGTCTGTGTCTTACCGACGCCGAAGGCGCCGTTGATCCAGATCAACATGACGTGAGGTTACCGACAGGTGGGCCGCGCTTCCGGTGAAGCGGTCAGGGGCGATGTCGGTCCGCCGGTCAGGATTCGTGCCTCCGATCCTCGGTGCCGCCTGCCTGGCCGGGGGAGAGGCGCACCCGCACTTCACTGGTGCCAGGCCACTCGTCGGCGTCGGGACCGTAGAGCCAGGTCGCCGTGAGGAGGTGCGGGGGAGTGGACCAGCTATTCGTCGACGTCTCGCAATGGACCGGGTGGTCGACCCACTAGTCGCCGCCACCCGAGCTTCCGCCAGAGGAATCGGAGCCGCCGTCGCCTGACGATCGGGAGCACCAGGGCGAGCACGAAGAGCAACGCGGCTACGACGACGGTCAGCCAATCCGGCGCCCCGAGTAACGCGGTGACGATGGTGGTTCCGATCGCGACGAACATCAAGACCGTTCCGAGCGTGATGCGCGGCAATGCTCCTCCTTGATAGCGACGTCGAGGTCTGTCCGACTGCCGTCTCCGCGACAGGTTACGCAGGTGTTTGGCGGTGTCTCCGTCGAAACTTCACAGGACCGACGGCTCGTCGGCATGTTCGAGTTGACGCGTCCGGGATCATTGGCCACATGGAAACCAAATACGAGGCTTGGCCTGCACTACCGGTGGATTCGTGGGTCGACACAAGGGACACCGTCCAGTTGTGGACCCAGATCGTCGGCAAGACGCGTCTCGCTCTCGGACCCGAGGTCAACCACTGGTGGGGCGTACCGCTGTATGTGGACGCACGTGGCCTGACCACGTCTCTGATGGCCGTCGGAGACCGCGGCCTCGAGATCCGCTTCGACTTTCTGGACCACCAGCTGCTCTTCCTCGTCACCGATGGCAGCACCCGTCAGATGAAGCTGGAACCGCGGACGGTTGCCGATTTCTACGCGGAGTACACCGCCCACCTCGCCGACCTCGGTTTCGACATCGCCATCGTCGGTACTCCCGTCGAACTGCCCGATGCGACCCCGTTCGCCGAGGACACCGCCCACTCGTCGTACGACGCCGACGCCGTGTCTCGGTTCTGGCGGTCTCTCGTCAGTGCGCATCGCGTGCTGTCGGAGTTCCGCGGCGGCTTCCGTGGCAAGTCGTCACCCGTGCACTTCTTCTGGGGCGCTTTCGATCTGGCTGTCACGCGGTTCTCGGGTCGCAGCGCACCCCAGCATCCGGGTGGTGTACCGAATTGCCCCGACTGGGTGATGCACGAGGCCTATAGCGACGAGGTGTCGAGCGCGGGCTACTGGCCGGGTGGCGCCGAGGAGGGGGCCTTCTACGCCTACGCCTACCCACATCCCGAGGGCTACGACACGCACCCGGCGGTCGAGGCTCCGGCGCGATGGGATGCCGCACTGGGCGAGTACATCCTGCCGTATCACCTTGTGCGCCAGTCGCCGGACCCGGACGCGGTGGTCCTGAAGTTCCTCGAGCAGACTCATCGTGCGGCGGCGGAGACGGCGGGCTGGGACTAGACGCCGGCCGGCGGCGGACGTTACGGACTTCCAGAGGTCACCTCGTCGACGCGACTTCAAACGGAGTGGTGTCGACGGGGTCTGTTCGTCGTTCGTCCTGGCCGGTTGCGATCTCGCTCAGCGGCGCCGCTCGCCACCTAGCCCCCGTGCCTATCCGGCGAGCTGAGCGTCCAGCGCTTCGAACGCCGCGCGCCAGCCGGCGGCCGCGTACTCGTACTGCTCGTCGGTGAGGTTGCCACCGGTTTGGCTGAAACGGATCTCGGTGCCGTTGTCGACTGCCATGAAGTCAGCGGTGAGGAGTTCACGTTCATCACCCGGCGCGTCGGTCATCGTCAGTACGAGTCTGTTCGGCCGTCGGACCTCGACGTACTCACCGCGCCAATGAAATTCGGGGAAATCGTCCCCGACGATCATCGTTGCTGCCCAGGTGCCCCCGGGTCGGGCGTCGAGCGATACCGATTCGACGGGGACCTGATTCGCGCTGCCGCCGAAGACCGCGGCGAACAGAGCCGGCGTCGTCCACGCGTCGAACACGGCGGCGGGAGAAGCGTTCAGTGTGTAGGTGAGGGTTACCCCGGTTGCGTCCGTCATGGTGTCACTGCCTTCTGGTCGTCGACGTCGGCCGACATCGATGTTGTTGCGCCGCGGACGGCTCGGTCCGCAGGAGGGCAGACTCTCGTTGCTCGCAGAACTCATCGGGCTCACGGCGGGGAGGACGCTGACCTGGGTGCGGTTGGGCAGGGACAGTCGGGCGAGTCTTGATCGGCGCCGACCCACCGGCCAGGTCTGCTAGGTTCTCGACGACGTGCCTTTCCAGGCGAACAGGAACCGGTGGGTATCAGTTGTGAACGAAGAACCGCGCGCCGGCGGCAAGGCGCCCGCGATGAGGCCGTCCGAGGCGCCGATCGAGGAAGTGCTCGACCGAGCAGTCGGTCCACGTCGGGACGAGGCCGATGAACTGGTCGCCCTGCTCGCTGAGATCTCCGGACACCGGCCCGTCGTCTGGGCCGGCCGTATGATCGGCTTCGGCGAGTACGAGTACCGCTACGCCAGCGGGCATGGCGGTCGGGCGCCGGAACTCGCTTTCGCGCCCGGCCCGAAGAATCACACCATCTACCTGGTCAGCGACTTCGCGACGCAATGGCCAGATCTCATCGACCGGCTGGGAAAGTGTCGCGTCGCCAAGTCGTGCCTCCACGTCACTCGCCTCCGAGACGTCGATCATGCAGTGCTGACAACGCTTCTCGAACGATCGTTGGCGCAGACACGTTCGTCCCACGGGGGTTGAGATCACCGCGGCCGGTATGCGGTCAGTCGAGATATCCGGTCTCCGGGTTGATGTTCGAGAGGAACTCCCTGATCGACTCGCGGTGGTCGCGAATCGTCGGCAGGGGGAGTGGCAGCGGGGCGGGCGGGAGCCCGTCGTCGCTCTGCCACGCGACACGCGGGCCGCTGGAGCCGAAGCCGTACCCAGGGTTCGGGCCCGACGTCCACGTGCTCGAATACCCACCGTCGGCATGGACTGTCACTTGAAACAGTTCACCGTCGACGACCAGATCGACCGGGCCGTCGGCCGGCGTCGGGCGCCAGTCATCGCTCTGTTGCGCAATCATCCGTGGGACGTTAGAGACTCACGTCGGTACTCGCATGGCATTTTTCCGCAGACGGGGACGTGACTCCGAGTGGTGATCAGTGGCCGGGGAAGTGATCCGGCCCGATGGTCATTTGCGGCCACGGTGGTTGCCGCAGGACCGCAGCCGATCCCAGCGCGGCCGCGACGAGGCCGGTGATCACGCCGATGAGTGCCACCCGGCCGCCGTCGACCGCCGGGGTCCAGGTCGTTGCCCCCTCGGTCACCGTGTACGCGCCGACGGCCACCGACCGGTCGCGGAACCCGCGGCGAGACACCAGGATCATCGTGGTGCGTTCGTCGATGACGATCGGTTCCTCGAAGTACGTGCCGCGCCGTACGGTGGATTCGTTGTCCGACATCAGTTCTCCTATCGTTCTATGGGCGATCACGAGGTGGGGGTACCTTGTCACCGGCGGTTTGTCGTCACGAGTCCAGATTGTCGCGCCGCCACTGTGACGGGGTCACCCCGAACGCGGCTCGGAACCGCTTGGTGAAATGCGTCGGGTCGCTGAACCCATGAGCGCGGGCGATGGCCGGGACGGTCAGATATCGACGGGTGATCATGGCGTCGCGGGCACGGTCGAGGCGGCGTCGGATGATGTGATCCGTGAGCCGACCCTCGGCACTCGACCAGTCGGCATACAACTTCCGGGTCGACACGTTGTGGGCCGCGACGATCGTCTCTGCCGACAGGTCGGCGTCGGTCAGGTGCTCGTCGATGTAGGCCTTCACCCGAACGATCAGGTCATCGACCGGATCGCGTGCTTCGGTCTGCGCCGACGTGAGCAGCAGCGAGCGCACGATGTCGGTACTCGCGGAAGCCAACTCCGGGAGGACCCCCGGGTGGTGTTCGGCGATACGCCCGAGGTGGACGAGGTGATTGCGGACGAACATGGTGAGCGGGTTGGAGTCGTCCAGGTTTCTGATCCCGAGCCGGACGGTCTCGGCCGGAAGAATGAGCCACGACTGCGGGAGGTGAAGCGCGACAATCGTCCCCGGTTCGCGGGTTCGGAAGTCGAATGACGTCGACTGATCGACGACCGCCAGTTCGGTCCTGCGCCGGGAATCCTCCGTGGTCCCGAGCCGACTATGCCACGAGTCCCCACCCGGAACGGCGACGAAGAGTCGTGGCGCCACTGGTGCACCGCCGCGTTCACCGGCACCCGATGCCGACACCCCGTGATGTCGGACCGAGGTCAGCCACATCTCGTCGCCCATCGGCCATGATCGGACGACCGGAACGTGGAGCGCGTCGGACCCGTGCGCCGAGAGGGTGATCGCGTGTGCGCGCACGGATCAGTCGTCCGAGTCGGGGGTGAGCCGACGCCATGCGCGCGGCGTCATGCCGTACACCTCGCGGAACCGGCGGCTGACGAACGACGGGTTGACGAGTCCCCAGCGCCGTGCAACCTGTGCGACCGATTGGTGTCGGCTCGCCGACCGGGCGAGTTCGTCGCGGAAACCCTCGAGGCGGGACGCGAGGATCCACTGTTCGAGACTGATGTCGGCATCGGCGCAGAGCCGGAACAGCTTTCGTACGGAGATGTCGTGGGCATCGGCGATCATCCCCGCAAACAGTTCCGGATCGCCCAGGTGACGCCGCACATAGCCACGAATCCGGGAGAGCAGGACGTCATCCATTGCTGCAAGGCCGTAATCGAGTCGTAGGCGGATGCGAGCAGCGCCCGCGTCAACTCGATGGTGGCGCTTCCGACGGCATCTGCCGCGACGTCATCGGCGGACAGTCGATTTCCGTCGTCGGTCATCTCGTTGATGTGACTGCGCAGCAACGGATACAACGGACTCGCCGGCAGCCGACGCGACGCTCCGCGGATGACCTCGTTCGACAATCCCAGGTCTTGCAGCGGCACGTAGAGCGCCCTCGATGCCCCACGGCCACTCCATGCATAGCCGTACGACGTGTTCATGTCGTTGATCATCAGGTCGCCCTTCTGCACAACGCGTTGCTCGCCGTACATCTCGTGGCGCCCGGCGCTGCGCTCCTGCACGGCGACGGCGAGGACGTCGGCGGGACTGGACCGGACCTGTTCCGTGGAGCGCACGAGTCGCATTCCTCCCATCTGCGCCCGGAAGATGCTCGCGCGGCCATAGGAGAACACCTCGATGACTGCGTCGTCGGCGGTCGGCTCGTCGAGTGCGACGGTCGTGGGCCAGGACTGCTCGAGAAAGGCCGCGCGCGTGAATTCCTCACGGTCGGCCTCCGTCAGGTCGGCGGAACGATAGACGATCCCCATGTCCCTCCTCAGCGCCGTCGACTATCGCGACCACAGCGTCGTGAGCAGGAAGGACAACGTGAATCGGTCAGGATTCATGGCGGATCTCCCACCACGTGCGCGGGGTGAGCCCATATAGGTCGCGAAATGATGCTTCGAAGGTGGCGAGGTCGGCGAAACCGTGAGCGCGGGCAAAAGCGGCGTCGGGTTCGGTTCGGCGTCGGCGGAGATCCGCGTGAGCTCGATGGAGACGCTTCGCGGTGATCCATCGCGGCACGTCCACCCCCGCGACGGCCGCGAGGCGGGTGACCTCGCTCACCGGCGTGTCGAGGTGGCCGGCGACAGCGCCGATCGACAGATCGGGATCGGTCAGGTGGTCGGTGAGGAAGGTGTCGACACGTCGTACCCAGCGATCGATGTCGGCGTCGTCAGGAGCTGGATCGTGTGGCGCCAGCAGGCAGCGGATGAGGGCATTCGACGATGCGGCGAGTGATTCCGTCGCGAGACCGGGGACCTCGTCGTCCCGGTCGATGCACAAGTCGTCGATGTGGCGGCGGACGATTGCGTACAGCGGACTCGTGGTCAGGCGTCGCGCGGCCTCGCGGATCTGTGTGCCGGTGAGCCCGACGTCGGATGTCGGGATGTGCAGACATCGAGAGCAACCCCAGCCAGCCCAACCGAATTCGTAGGGAGCATCGAGCTCGACGACCATCATGTCGCCGGGACGAACGATCCGCTGATCACCGTCCTGCTCGAATCTCGCCACGCCGAACGTCTGCACCGCGATGCCGATGGTGCCCGTCGGACCGCGACGCACATCGCGCGCAGTCCGACTCAAGTGGTTGCTCGTCATCGATGCACAGAACAGATGGTTGTCACCCAGCCGCCACGTTTCCATGACTGCAGTCATGGGGGAGTCGACGAACGCCACCGTCGACGGCGCCGACTGCTCCCGGAACACCGTCCGTGCCATATCGACTCGATCGCGTGGCGCGTGGTCAAGGCTGTCGAAGACGACCGCCACCGTCAGCCCCGGTCGACGGTGCAGGCGTGCAGAACTGACCCGTCGTCTGATGCATCGTGTGACGAGAGTGCTTGTGCAGGAGAGTCTGTCGCTGTACGCACAGAGGGGGGGACGTGAACATGAGACCGCCTTTCTGGGTGTCGAAGCGGACACTGTAAGCGATTTGGCCGCGGCCGGTCTGGTTGTGGCCGCACCGATGTGTGCTGTCCGCGCACGAGGCGGAACCCCGGAGTTGGCTGTCTGTGCACGAAAATTGTCTCTCCGTGCCAGTCCACAGAACGCTCGCTCAGCCTGCTGTTCACTCGGCAACCATGGCCGTAGTATTCGACACCGCGTTGTTACCGTACGCCGATCGCATCGAGGCGACCGTGTCGGCGATGCAGGACCAGTCGGTTCCGTCCACCGTGATCCTCAACGAGACAGGCGCCGTCCGATGCCGAATGGATGTGTGGAGCTACGGAAGAGCGACGATCTTCCAGGCCGAGATGACCGGCTTCCGGCTGCGGCGCACCGAACGTCAGATCCGGAGCAGTCCGGGCGAACAACTCGGTATTGCGTTGCATCGCAACTGTATCGGCCGACAGGAGCAGCACGGTGTGCAGCGGGAGGTTCGGCCCGGTGCGTTGATGATCACCGACCACAATGCGCCCTACGACTACGAGCTGGCCGGCCCGGGCGTGCCGTTCTGTCTGAACGTGCCGGTGGAGGAACTCGGCCTACCGCGCGAGGTGGTCTGGGCGGCGTCGGAACGGTTGGCGAAGAGTCCGTTGCACAACATGGTGGTCGACCACATCACCGAGCTGACCTGCAAGGCCGACGAGTTGGCGGCGTCGGAGGTCGCCGCACAGCTTGGTGAGACCAGTATCGATCTGGTCCGGGCCCTCATCGCATCCGCCTACGACGCCGAGTATGCGCGGGGGACGATGGTCGGAGTGTTGCTTCCCAGGATCCGCGGATACATTCGCCTGCACCTCAACGATCCGGACCTGTCGCCGACATCGATCGCGCGAGCACACGGCATCACCGTCGGAAAACTGTTCCAGCTTTTCGCTGATGCCGGCATGAGTCCCGAGCAGTGGATCATCACGAGTCGACTCGAGGGCGCGCATGACGACCTCGCTCGGGCCGAGACCGCTCATCAACCGGTCGCGGCCATCGCCCGGCGCTGGGGCATCACGAACCCGTCGTACTTCAGTAGACGATTCCGCGAGATGTATGGAATCAGTCCGCGGGCGTGGCGGGTACTCGCGGCGTCGCGCACGGGGGAGCGGGCAGGAAACGGCTTACTGTGACCGAATGCGAAAGCCGGACGAAGAATGGTGTTGCCATTCGGACAGTGCGGCCTCGGCGAGCAGCACCACTACAAACCACTCGTCCGCATCTCCGGTCAGCCGACACTGCGGGTCCGTGTCGGTGCAACGCTCAGACGTGCAGTGATTCGACAGATCAGGTCTGGGCCCCGACGGGTCGGCCATTGTTTTGCGACGATGATTCGATGGTGCAGATCACGTTGGACTACGACAACCAGGTATCACCGGGGTGGCGACGATTCTCGCGAGGCCACGAGCGGGCGCGGGAACTATCCAGTCAGGCCGAATCGTGAGACGCCCCGCGACGTCCTCATCGTTGTGGTCGACGCTGCGCGTTCGCACCACGGTCCGAAACGGCATGCCGACGACCGAATTGCGCACCGACCTGCCACCCCAAGCGGTGTGGGCAACCCTCACCGATGTGAACGCCTGGCCGGAATGGGGGCCAACAGTTTTCGGGGCAAGGGTGGACGGCGACGTCGAGCTGACGTTAGGGACACGCGGAACGATCACGACTGTCGCGGGCGTTTCCGTGCCGTTCGAGATCTGCGAGTTCGTCGATGGACGGTTGTGGGCCTGGAGGGTGGCAGGGGTGAACGCGACGCGACACGAGGTGATCCCGGTGGCGGGTGGCTGCATTCTCAGTTTTGGTGCGCCGGTCTGGGCGGTGGCGTATCTGCCGATACTCGCCATCGCGTTGCCGCGGATCGAACGGATCGCCGCTGGTCTTTGAAACTGACCTCGGAAGACGGCGTGGGCGTGGCGTCGGTGTTGTGATGTCGGCGGCCTGAGGAGCAGTCCGTCGCACGTGCCGTGCCACTCCACGTTCGAGTCGTCGAGTAAACGGGCTCCCGCGACTGTGGACACCCCGGCCGGAGCTAGCGCGAGCGGGATCGCCAGTGGGGGGTCACTGTCATCATGGCGAGCAGGCCGCGGGTCCGGGTGTACGCCCGGACCCGCGACCGTGCTGCCGACGAGCTGGCCGGCCCGTAACTGAATGAGGCCGATGGTGGTTCGAGGGATCGCCCGTTGCCGGTGGCTTTGAACCGAGCGCCACCGATCTCGCCGAGTTCGGGGATGAGCTGCTGGGGGTTGGGCAGCCGCGAGCCGTCGCGCTCCTGGGTGGTGATGGTGGCGTGCATGCACGACGGAGCGGACAGAATGCCGGGAGGGAGGACGGAGAGAATGTGTCAGGGTCACGTTCCCCGCTGCCCGTTCGTCCTAGTTTCGGGGTGAACCAAGGAGGTCCCATGCACGATGACCGATACCCTCTGTACAGTTCACCCCGCAGTGGTCAACGGCGGTATTGGGATGGTCAATACTGTTGAGGGTGAACCGTTTTCGGTCATCGGGTTCACAATCGCCGACGACCGCATCACCGCGATCGACATCCTCTCGGACCAAGCTCGTCTGGCCCGCCTCGATCTGACGGCAGTCCTGGGGTGATCTGACTGAGAACTGAGCTGCGATGTCCTGCCTGTCCTCCGACAGTTCGGAGGAGTGGCCACGGGCGTGGATGCGACTCGGTTGCAACGCTACTGGTTACCCTGCATATTCGACTGCTGTATCGTCTTCGACGACGTGTGTATCACCGGTGATACGCTGTTGGCATGCCCGACCTGGTGAGTGTCAGAGACCTTCGTAACAACGGTGGCGAGGTGCTGCGCAGGGTCGCGCGTGGCGAGCGTGTCGTCGTCACGCGCGACGGCGAGCCAGTGGCCGAACTCAGGTCTCTGCCCAGAAAGAGTGTGAGCGCGGCCGAGCTGATTCGGCGACGCGCCCATCTTCCGCAGATCGACCCGGACGCCCTGCGGTCTGACATCGATAGCGTGTTGGATTCGTCCCTATGACGGGGCCGGTCGATACAACGCGGGGGATGCTTGACACCTCAACGGTGATTTTGCTAGGCAGACTGGCGGATTCCGACGAGCTGCCCCAGGAGTCGGTGATAAGTGCGATTACCCTTGCGGAGCTTTCGGTTGGCCCGCACGTCGCGCGAACCCACCGCGAGCGAAGTGCTCGGCAACAGCACGTACAGCAGGCGGAAGCGGATTTCGAGGTGCTGGCATTCACTGCCGAGAGCGCGCGAGCTTTCGGCGGCGTCGCGGCGGCACTACGCTCATCGGAGCGAAAGCCCAGTGCGCGGGCATATGACGCATTAATCGCGGCCTGCGCCATCGCGAACGGCATTCCGCTGTACACCTGCAACCCAGGTGATTTTCTTGGCATACCCCAACTAGAGCTACGTTCGGTGACGCATCCAGATGCTGGAGCCTGAGGGCCGCGTTTCCTTCATTTCTGATGCGCCAGGTCATTGGCACCTGTGACGCGGCACTTGACCGCCGGGTGTCGCGGGTGTTCCGTCAGCGCAGTCTCATCGGGGTGTCACTGAGTCCCCGGTAGGGTGACCAACCTCCCGAGTATGACAGACGACTCGAGACAGGATGACTGGTGCAACTTGTTCGGTGTTCAGTGACGCTCCGAGTTTCAGGACTGAACTCGGGCCACCGACGTGGACGTCGAATTCTTCGCCTCGATGGCCGTTCCGACCCACCGATGCAGGAATGCGCGTAGCTCGTTTGGGGGACGAGGAGGGTCGCCCGGGTCGACGAGGAGTGATTGGACGAATCGGAGCATGACTTCGACGAGCTCATTCATGTCGGCGTCCGTCCATCCATGTTCGGCCCAGTCGATCGGAAGGTGGTCGACGATCACGCGTCCTATGGCGATGGACCGCGTAGCGGTGACCTCGGCGGTGAGTTCTGTGTTGTCCGGTTGAACGAACAGCAGGGCGAATCGGCGATTATCTTGGAGGCGCTCGAAGGTTAGGGCGACTGCCTCGACAATCGCGTGGGAAGGTTCGGTGAGACCTTCAAGTGACCGCGCCAAGTCGTCGAGGAACTCGTTGGTGGCGTGTTGAGCCGTCGCGACGAGCAGCGCTTGACTGTTGGGAAAGTACCGGTAGACGGTCTGGCGAGCGATACCCAGCTTCTGTGCGACCTGACGGATGTTCACATCGGTTGCACCCGACTCCATCAGTTCTCCGGCGGCGGCGATGATGCGTTTCGCAGCCTCGTCGTCGTCGGCCGGGGGAATCAGGCCGGCCCATCCATGTGTACGCACCTGCCCATTGTGTCGTGCTCGTCGATCCTAGTGGCGTATTGGATCGGGGGATCGACGCGAACGACTAGACATAGAACGTGTTTCATGTATGGTCATCGGTAAGGGCACTGGTGACGAGAGGACCTGGCATGACGACGTTCGAGAACCCCACACCGAGCACGGGACCGACCGCCAGTCCGTTCGGAGCTGAGCTCACTCGACGAGCATTGGACCTGGCAGTCGCCAACACCACGGACATGGCCGAGTCGACACTGCGGGTGCCCCTGTCGTATTACCGCGATGACAAGATCGCCGAGTACGAACGGAACCAACTGTTGAGGGAGACGCCGCTTCCTCTGCTGGCATCGGCTCAGATCCCGAAGAATCATGACTATGTCGTGCGCACGGTGCTCGACGATTCGTTGCTGATCACCCGTGACCGTGACGGGCAGGCTCACGTCTTCTTGAACTACTGCCGCCACCGTGGCGCGATGCCGGCTTGCGGGGCAGGGAACAGCCGACGATTCACATGCCCGTACCATGCATGGGTTTACGACAACAATGGACAGCTTCGCGGGATTCCGGGCAAGGCAGGGTTCGACGACGTCAATCGGGCCGAATACGGTCTGGTCGAGCTGCCCAGCGAGGAGCGTCACGGATTCATCTGGGGTGTCCTCAACGCCGATGCGCCAATGGATCTGGACACGCACCTGGGTGAGTGCGGTGCCGAACTCGCACGGTGGAACTACCAGGACTACCAGTACCACGACGAGCGATCCCTGAACTCCGCCGTCAGCTGGAAGGGTGTGCTCGAAGCCTTCGCCGAGGGTTACCACTTTCCATTTGTCCACGGCAACAGCGTCATCGGACAGAACACCATCGCGAACACCCACGTCTACGACGAGTTCGGCCCGCACCACCGTATCGGCTTCCCGTTCAACTGGGTTCGGGATCTCGAGGGTATGGAGCAAGACGACTCGTGGGATGACCCGACTGCGCAGATGGGCATCATCTATTGGGTTTATCCCAACCTCATCCTGGCCAACAGTCCTGTAGGAGTCGAGGTCATCGACATTCTGCCGGGTGATTCGGCCACGAGTTGCGTTGTGCGGCACAGTTGGATGGCGAAGTACCCTGCGGAGAGTCCTGAGCAGGTGGAGATGTATGCCGGCATATTCGCACAGGTTCATGCCGCTGTTCGGGACGAAGACTTCGCGATGCTCCCTCAGTGCGGTGAAGGAGTGCGCCGCGGGCAGCATGACCACATGGCCATCGGGCGCAACGAAATCGGCGTGCAGCACATGATCCGGGTGATGGCGGAGAAGATCGGGATCTCTCTCACATGACCGCTGATGTCGCGTCGGCATCGGGGGAGGGATGAGCGCAGTCGACTGGGGTCGCCTGGAAGGTGATCTCACCGAGGAGATCGTCTCTGCGGTTCGGGAAGTCACGACGCGGTCTGCGGGGTCAGCGGTGTACGGCGCTGCGCTGACCGATGTTCATGCGCGGGACATGCTGTTCCTGTGGCCAGCCATCCGGGTGGCCACTGGCGTACCGGATTGTGCTGTGGCTGATCGGGGATGGGACGTCGATAGTTGGCCGGTGCAGGTCGACTGGTCAGGCAGGGGTGACAAGTGGGCTGAGACGCTGACAGCTTCCGTTGGTCTTGGTGACTACGTCTGGGATTGGGTCACCGCCCGGTTCCGCGAGAGTCTGGTGAGCGCATCCCGCCGCGCGACTCGAGTGCTGATCAGATCCGGTGCCGTCAACGAAGCGTTCGCGGTCGTAGTCCACGATCCGGACGATCCCGTTGCTGCGATGAAGAATTCACTCACCGTCGAGCAGCTTGCAACGCTGTTCCCAGAGCTGTACCAGCTCGCGGAGATCGAGGACCAACTCTCTCGACTCTCGGAGCCTGAACAAGTCGAACAACTGGTCGAGATACTCGTACACGCCGATTCCCGCGAACAACATCACCTGGCGCACCGTCTGTTGGTTGCCGCCGGATCGACGGCTGTTTCACGCGTTGTCGCCGCGCTGGGCCTGCTTCCTTCGGAGGCGGCCGCGTCGGGTGGTATCGATCGCGTTCTTGACGTCCTGCTCGCGATCGGCGAGGTTGACGATCAGGCCGCCGAGCGAATCGTTGCGTTTGCAGAGGTTCCGACGACAACGGCAGAGGTTCGAGCGCGTACCGTGTCCGTGCTGAGTGCCGGCGGCCAGACCTGTAGAGCAATGAATCTCCTCGCGGATCTGCCGGACAATCTGGCCGGCAGGGCGGTGAGTGCTCCGTACGTCGATGGCGAGCGAAGGTGTCAGCTCGACTACGCACCGATTCGTGAAGTTCTCGCTATGCGCCCGGAGCTGGACGAAGTGATGGCTGCAGAACTCACGTCCGATCGGATCCAGGACATAGGGCACGAAGACCTACGAACAGCTGCGGACGCGCTGGACTCACCGTCGCGCTTCATCAGGCGGCACGCGTCGATCGTGCTGCTGTCGTCTCACCTGTAGGACCGTCGGTGTCGGCTGACATCGCAGTTGGGAAAAATGACGCCCACCGGGGAGTCGGTGACCTGCATCAATGATTTGGAGGAGTGGGTGGGCTGATGCATCTGATGCAATATGCAGAGCCTTACTTGACATAACGTAGATTATCGGCGAAAGGTGTTGCTGCGCTCTATGATTCGTCACCAGTGACGAAATGCTACGCAACGTGACGACATTCTAGATGCGGGCTGGCGCGCTGAGAGTGGTTGCTGGGCAAGCCTGACGCTCACTGCGCACCGCTCATGGTCACGAACCGAGGAGGTCGCGGTGGTGCTGACGGTGCAGAGCTGCACGAATTGTGCGGCCTGGTCCGAGCTCTTTGGCGATCGACATTTCGCCGACCATCAGCAGTGTCAGCCAACCGAGAACGGCTACTGTCCAACCTGCACCCACGAAGACACCTGGCGGCCACGAACTGGCGATAATCCGCCAGACCGCGCAGAAGGCGGCGACGAGCACGCCGACAGGCAGAAAGGCCACGCCGACGAATCCGATGACCCACTTGAACCGGGCGGGCGACGGAGTAGGTCCGAGTTCAGGGTGCGGCTGCCAGCGCACCGCCCGAACGGGCTGTGTCGCTGCGTCGATGACCGCTGCCGCGCCGAATCTCGACCAGTAGACGAGACCGCCCAGGAGCAGGATCTGCCAGACGAATCCGGCCGTTACCGCTTGATTCAACGCGGCCGCCTGACACGCAAGACGGGTGCGACGTACATCGCCGGGTTCCCGACCCGCAACGGCGGGCCGGCGAGCTCGTAGCCGTGGGCATTGATCGCGGCGAGTGCGGCCTTTTTCCGTCCGCGTCCCTCCGTCGGAACATCAAACTGATCGAGCACGCGCCTGTCCTGGTCGTTGCGTCCGTTCGCGGTGACGGTGATGACGGGCCCGCCGGCTACATGGAACATTGCCATCGGATAGCCAGCCTCCATGGCATTGGCGCCCGACTCGCCGCCAGGGGTGAAGAGGTTGATGATGGTGTTGGTCAATCCGGTGAACATCAGGTTCCTCCTGCGTCGCTTGTTGCCTGCTGTGCGGCGTTGTCCCAGGTCGTCGACTCGCAGTTACCTTTTCATGAAGGTCCGACAGTCTCGCTGAATCAGTCGGGCAGTAGGCGCGAGGCGGCAATGCCGAAGTGGTCGGCTATCCGGTAGAGCGTTCCGATGGTGATGTTCTCGCGCCCGGCTTCGATCGCCGACAGGTGGGTTCGGTGCACGCCAACAGCTTTGGCTACTTCGGCCTGCGTCTGACCGCGGCTGGTTCGCGCGTCGCGCACACGCTGGCCCAGCTCCTGAAGTCTCTCCACCGTGTTGACTATATCCCACACGCATGTAGACTAAAACCATCACCGCTGATGTTTGGTGGTGAACCTTCGCTGCCGACTCGGGCAGAAACAAGAGTGGTCCGCGGGTGCTGGAACACCCACGGACCCGACGCACACCACGGAAAGGGCCGTGACATGCACCAATGCTCCACTCTAATCGAACAAGCCTCCGGCTATCTCGCCGCCGACCACACCATCCGCCGCATCACCCCGACCGCCCGGGCGAACGCCGCAGCGGCGATCCTTGCGCACTACCCGCCGACCTCGGCGTTCGATGACGGATTCCGGCAGCGACTCTTCGAGTTCGCTCCCCCCATGGCATCTGCCGATCATCGAAAGGGGCAGTAGGCCAATGGAGTTCACTGCTCTCGGAACCCTGGCCGACGTGGCACCCCTCAAGCCGGAAGCCCCTGAGGCCTTCATGCAGGTGGCGTCCAATCTCGGATGGGGGGCCTCGATCCTCGGGGTGGTCATCCTGTTGGGGGCGGGCCTGCGAGCCGCCATTGCGAAGAACTCAGGCGAAGTCACCGACACCGTCGCTCCACTTGCGATCGGCGGTGTCATCCTATCCTCCGTCGGCCTGGTTCTGACTCTGGTCGGCCCCGATTCGGATCAGGACAGGCAGCCAACCTCCCCCGACGCGTCCCCCGTGCCGACGCCGCCGGCCCCGGCCGAGCCGACACCGTCGGCACCCGAGGCGCCCACCGACTACACGACGCTGTGGATCATCTGCGGAGCCGTCGCGGCCAGCCTCATCGTCATCGCTGTCGCGGTTCTCGCCTACCACAAAGTGAGCCAAGCACGTTCCCACCGAGCCGTTCTGGTGAAGAGCACACGCGCTCAGTGGGTCAAGGCGGCCGACGTCCTCGGCACCATCGACGCCGACTACGCCGCCTATCACGCCGACCTCGCAGACCGGCTCTTCACCCGCCCACTCCTCGACGACACCAACGACCCCCACACCGCGGCGTTCCTCGACGCCTACACCGCCGCCCGCGCCGCCGCCTACGACTCCCGGCCCCTGGACAGAGACCTCGCCGAGCGAGCCGTCACCAACGCCCTGGCAGCCCGCGACGCATGGAACACCGCCTCACGCCACGCCCGCGACACCGGCCTGAACATCCAGCCCGCCAAGCGTGGAAAGCTCACCCGAGCACGCAAAATGCTCGACCAGGCACTGGACCCGACCATCACCGACGCCTACCGCGACAACCTGCTCGACCGCATCACCACACTCATCGCCGAGGCCGGCGCACGCCGCATCCCACCGGTCCGGGCGCTCGTCGCCGAGTCCGTGCAACGCCAACTCGACACCCAGGCCAAGCGCCCGCAACTGCAACGATGACCCAGCTGACGGGCGATTCGGGCGCGCGATGCACGCCACGGCGTCGGTGCGGCATGTTATGCACACACAAAGACAACACCCGAATCGCTCTCGAAGAAGGGCCCTTCGACCTACAAGGAGAAACATGAACTGGGTGATCTGGTCCCTCAACGTGGCCGTCATAGTCCTCGCGATCGCCGTCATCGCCTTATGGAGATTCCCCATCGGCAACTTCGGTTGGTTCCAACGCCTACTCCGCGCCCGGAAGCGAGCCCTCGCCGAAGGCCACACAGAAGACTGGCATGACGACGCCTGGTACGACGCACTCGCCGCACACGGTATGCGCATCAACGATCCAGACGCCCCGCTCGCACCCGCCGGCCACGAGGCAGAGTTCACCAGGCGCCACCCTGGGCCGACACCGCCGCCGCGGCAGCCCGCAAGCATGGTCAACCCCATCCTCGCGCTCATCGCTGTAGCCATCGTGGCCACGGTCAGCACGCTGGCGCTCAACTAGACCATCAGGAGACCACCATGTGGACTTATCAGTGACCAGCAACAGGTTTGCTCTCAAAGGCCACGCGAACTGTCACCCACCCCGCGAGGAGAGATCCCCTCATGAACTTGCCTTCGGCCCACAGCGTCCTGACACCCCGTGAGTTCGCGGCTCTCCTGCGCGTTGACGCCCGAGCCCGTCGACGACGAGTCCGTCTCACTCATAACCTCGACTACGAGACGTTCTACGCCGGGCTCGCCAGCTCGATCGACGACCAGCCCGACAACGTCGAGTTGGCCCGTAAAGTGCTCACGCTCTGGAACAAGGACCAGAACTGGTTGCGAGCACGTCGCACACGAACCTTCGCGATCGCCTCGACCGGCGACATCTGACCACCGATCACCACCACCGATCACGAAGGACGTTCTTCTGAGTTGCCACACCCAAACCGAAGATCGTTCCTCACAGGATAGGAGGGGAGGGCGGCGAGCTCCCCCGAATGTGCAGCCCCCTCCCCTCCGTCCTGGTTACGCGCGACGGCGACCAGCCGGTGTGGGTCTTCACTGAGGGTCGTGGAGGGTTAGTGCCCGATCTGGTGAAGTAGTTGCGAGATCGGCACTTTCAGCGCTTCGGCGATGCGCGCCAGGGTGATGATGGTTGCTCGCCGCGATCCGTCTTCCACGCCGCGCAGCATGTTGCGCTCGACGCCGGCCTCGAGACCCAGGGCCCGCTGACTGAGGCCCAGTTCCTCGCGGCGAGTCGTGATCGCTTCTCCGAGAGCGCGTAGCAATGCAGGTTCGTCGATGTCGACGGCCATGACGGCTCCTCCTCCCCTGTCGCCCGCCAGGTCGGCGGGCGCACTCGGCGTGGCTGAGCCTACCGGCGAGGTCGCCACGGGCGGCAGCATGACGGCGGTGCGCCCGGTCGGCGCGGGACAGCTGCTCACTGCGCGGGTTTCACGATCGTCAGAGTCAGCTGGTCGTCGTCGATGTGCTCGTCGAACTCCTCAACTGCAAGCCAGTGATCACAGACGAACTGGTCGCGCTCGGCATCGTCCATCGTGTCCCAGTCCTGCGGGAGTGGGCCGACGTAGCGCTGCACCCTGCGCACCAGATACGACCGCTCGACAACCTCGGTGCGCGCCAGCTCGGGCATGGCCTGCTCCACGAGCGCGACCAGCGCAGCAGCCGCCTCGTGTTCAGCATCGCCGCCCGATGCGCTGTCGGCGGCT
Source organism: Gordonia sp. SGD-V-85 (assembly GCF_001456905.1). NCBI lineage: Bacteria > Bacillati > Actinomycetota > Actinomycetes > Mycobacteriales > Gordoniaceae > Gordonia > Gordonia sp. SGD-V-85. The sequence continues at coordinate 24,832 of NZ_LNQO01000024.1, read as the reverse complement.
CGATGCCACCGCTCGATGCAGGCCGCGATAGCGCGTGAGTGCGCACTCATCGCCGTTGCGGCAGAGGCGTTTCCGGTAGTGACGACCATGACTCTCTCCTTCTAAGGACCCTGACTAGTGGTTGCCTATAGGCTACCGCTAATGGTAGTCTATAGGCAACCACTTAGGGAGTGTTGAGGAAAGGGCCAGGACCATGGGTCACATCATCTCGAAGACAGCCGAACATCGACCAGCGCTGCGTCGCAGACGGTTTCGCCACGACAACCCGACCGCGCTGGACTTGTTCTCGGGATTCGGCGGATTCACCCAGGGCATCGAGGCCGCAGGCTTCGACACGATCGTCGGGGCCAACCACAACCGCTACAAGGTCGAGGTGCACGAGGCCAACCACCCGCACGTCGAGCACTGGATCGCCGATCTGATCAACACCGACTCCGACACCTACCACTCGGTGCGCGAACTCCCGGCAGCCGACCTACTGGTCGCCGGGGTGACCTGCACCAACCACTCCCAGGCCAACACCCAGCGCGCCTACGCGCAGGGACTGACGTTGTTCGACCTCGACGACCCCGAGTTCGAGGAACGCGCCACCCGGTCCGAGCGGGACCGCGCAACGGCCAACTGCGTGCTGCACTACGCCGACCAGCACCATCCCCTGCTGATCCTGGTCGAATGCACCACCGAGTTGCAGTCCTGGGGTCCAGCGGTCCCCGGCCGACGCAAGGTCGGCGACGGCTCGACGTATCGGTGGTGGCTGCGCGAGATCACCAAACTCGGCTACGAGCACAAGGTGCTCTACCTCAACTCGATGTTCTTCGGCGTCCCCCAGAGCCGGGACCGGCTCTACATCGTGTTCTGGGACCGCGCACTGCCCGCCCCCGACCTCGATCACCGCCCCCAGGCGTGGTGCGGACCCTGCGATGAGGCCGTCGAGGCGATGTGGGCGTGGAAGACCGGCGTGCCCGCCAGCGGATCGGTGCGCTACGGCAAGCAGTACAACTACCGCTGCCCGCGCTGCTTCGGCGAGGTCTCCCCCACCACCACACCGTCGTTGACGGCCCTTGACCTGACCCACCTGGGCACCCGGATCGGCGAGCGGACCAAACCGCTGGCCCCGGCGACCATGGCCCGCGCGGAGCGGTGCCGTCAGAAGTTCGCCGAGTTCCCCGCTGTGCTGATGCCGGCCAAGGCCCAACGCGGCGTCGAGCGCCATCCGCTGCAACCGATGGCCACCCAGACCTCGCAGCAAGAGGCCGCGCTGCTCAGTACTGGCGCCATCATGGTCGCCGCCGGAAACACCTTCGAGCGCCCCGGATCGCAGTGCCGGACCCGGACCCTGGGTCAACCCCTGTGGACCCAGCCCGCCACCAACACCACCGGCCTGCTCACTCCCCCGGTCGCCATGGCCATCAACAACTTCCAGGGCGCACCACGCGGCCTCGACGAGGCCCTGCCCACCCAGGGCGGCTCGGAGACCCTGAGCATCGTGTCCTCGGGTGTGGTGCCCTTCCGCAAACACACCACCCCGGCCAGCCACGCCCAGGCCATGCCGACCGTCACCGCCGAGCAGACCCCCGGCCTGCTCACCGCGACCGGTGACCCCGCCCTACTCGCAGGCTGGTTCAAACAGAACGGCAGCACCGGAACCGAGACCGCCGCGCACCCGCTCACCGACCCCCTCGGCACCATGACCAGCCGCGACACCACCGCCCTGCTGGCCGCGCACTGGCGCGACGCCCTCGCCGAGATCTCCCTCGAAGAGTGCTTCTTCCGCATGATGACCCCCCACGAGGTCGGCCGCGGATGCGGATTCGACCCCGACTTCGGCGACCACAAAGGCACCTTCACCGTCTGGGGAAAGGGCCGCGACCAGATCGACGGCTACGGCAACGCCGTCACCCCACCGGTCCCCCTGTGGATCGGCACCCGACTCCGCGAGGTCCTGCACCCCCGCGGCGCGTAACGACCACCGGCCCCGGCGAGACCAGCCACGCCGGGGCCGGACGCCCATCGCCCCAGCAGGAGAGGAAGTGTTCTCGTGCCGGTCACCCATCACACCGATTGCTATTATTGCTGCATGATCGACGCTGGCCGGTGGGGTGCGATCCGCGACCTGGCGGATCGCCAGTTCGGCCTGTTCACCACCGCCCAAGCCCGCCATCTCAGCGTCGCGCCCTACGTGTTGGCCCGGCTCGCCGAGCGCGAGTCCATCGTCCGGGTGCACCACGGCGTCTACGAACTCCCCGAATCCTCGGCCTGGACCACGGTCGGCGACTGGGCGGCACAGTGGTTGGCGCTACACCCCGCCGCCGACATCGAGGACCGCCGCGCCCACCCCGACAGCGTCGTGAGCCACACCGCCGCCGCCCAAGTGCTTCGGCTGGGCACGATCACCGCATCCGGGCTCGAACTGAGCAGCCCGCACCGGATCAACGTCCGCGACCCCTCGGTGCGCACCTGGCGCCGGCCGATCGGCGACCGCGGCCGCGACTGGGACCTCGTCGACGGACTGCCGGTGACCACACCCGCCCGCACCGTGGCCGACCTGCTACTCACCCACGGCGACGGCGGGCACATCGGGACCGCCCTGCACACCTGCCTGCACGAGTCGCTGGTCGAGGCCGACGAGCTGATCGCAGCGTGCGACCGGGCCGCGCCGCGCTGGAACTACGCCTCGGGCGCCGAACTGTTCTCCTCGCTGCTCGATCAGGCCCAGATGCCCGCCGAACCGATGCTGGTCGGCTGATGCCCTATGCGTCCGAAGAGGCATTCCGTGCCGGACTGAAAGCCCGCCTGTCCGCCGAAGCTCGCACGAGCAGGTTCAGTCGCGACGAGCTCGCCCGCACCGTCACCCTCCAGTTGTTCCTGGCCCGCTTGTTCCGCTCCCCCGATGCCGACCAGTGGATCCTCACCGGCGGCACCGCCCTGCAATTCCGGGCACCGACCCAGGCCCGCCCGACCGCCGACGCCGACCTGGCCACCCGCCTCGACGCTGAACACATGCAACGCTCGCTGCGCCAGGCCGTCCACCCCGGACCCGGCGACTTCGGCGAGTTCGACGTCACGATCACCACCACCCGTAGCCCCGGCTTGTTCGCCGGACGTATCCGCTACAACATTGCCGGACAACGGTTCTCCGACGCCACACTCGACATCGCCACCCACCGCGAGATGCTGCTACCACCCGAGACCGTGAGCCCGCACCCCGTGCTCGCGCTCGACGAACTCGACCCCATGCCCGTGATCCGTATGCAAGCCGCCGCCGAAGCGGTCGCCGACAAGGTCGCCGCCCTCTACGAGCTGCACGGCACCCACGGCGACACCCCCTCCACGCGCGCCCACGATCTGGTCGACCTCGTCATCCTCGCCCGCACCCAGTCGATCGACGCCGAGCAGCTCCACACCGCGCTCCGCCACCAAGAACACCGCCGCGACCTGACCATCCCGGTCCCGCTGGTCCTGCCGAACCCAGCCTGGGAACGCGACTACCCCGAGCGCGCCGCCCACAGTGGACTCCCGACGCACCTGCACCAGCCCGACGCCGCCCTCGAGGCCGCCAACAGCCTCATCGAACCCGTCCTGGCAGGCACGGCCGGCCACGGCCGGTGGAACCCCGACGACGGAGTCTGGACCCCGCAGAGAACACGCTCACGCTCAATCGGCGGACTGCTCGGCGACACCCGCGCACCACACGCGGCGACACGCACACCCCCACCACAGGCTTCGGCCAGCCCGGGGAGTATCAGATTAACGGTGTAAGTGGCGTTTTCGGTTAGTTGTCTTCGCTGGCCGGCATGCGGTCGGCGAAGGTGATGGCGAATGCGTTGAGTGCTGGTTTCCACCGCATTGTCCATCGTTTCTGTCCGGTGCCGGTCGGATCGAGCGACCGGGTCACCAGGTACAGGCACTTTAGCGCCGACTGCTCGTTCGGGAAATGCCCACGAGCCCGCACTGCGCGCCGGTAGCGGGCGTTGAGTGACTCGATCGCATTCGTCGAGCAGATCACCTTACGGACCTCGATGTCGTAGTCGAGGAACGGTATGAATTCTTGCCATGCGTTGCGCCACAACCGGATAGCTGCCGGGTACCGGTGCCCCCACTCGGCGTCGAACGCATCCAGCGCCTCGGCCGCGGCTGCAGCGGTGGGGGCGGTGTAGATCGGTTTGATCGCCTTGGCGATAGCATCGCGGTGCTGGCGGCCGGCATAGCGGAATGTGCCCCGGATCAGATGGATGACACACGTCTGCACCACCGTGTCGGGAAAGACCGCCCCGACTGATTGCGGCAGGCCTTTTAGCCCGTCGCAGACGAGGAAGAAGATGTCGGCTACACCCCGGTTCTTCAGCTCGGTAAGCACCGCCAGCCAGTACTTTGCCGACTCACCATCGCCTTCACCTGCCCACATCCCGAGCACGTCACGATGCCCGGCCAGATCCACCCCGATCGCGGCGTAGATCGGCCGGGGCCCTACCTGCCCATCGCGGATTTTGACATGGATGGCGTCGATGAACACCGCGGCGTAGACGCGTTCGAGCGGACGGGCATGCCAGGTGGCCATCTCTTCGAGCACCCGGTCGGTGATCCGGCTGATCGTGTCTTTGGAGACCGCAGCACCGTAGATGTCGGCGAAATGGGCGCTGATTTCACCGGCGGTGAGCCCACGGGCATACAGCGACAACACCACCTCATCCACATCAGTCAAGCGGCGTTGGCGCTTCTTCACGATCTGCGGCTCGAAGGTGCCCGCCCGATCCCGCGGGACATCGATCTCGACCTGCCCACACGCATCAGTCAGCACGGTCTTCGACCGAGACCCGTTGCGCGAGTTGCCACTCCCGCGACCACGCTGGTCGTGCTTGTCGTAACCGAGATGCTCAGACATCTCTTCATCGAGCGCCGTCTCGAGCACCGTTTTGGTCATCGCTTTGAGCAACCCATCCGGACCGGTCAGGCGGACCCCGGCCTCCCGGGCCTGGCGGACCAGCTCGCGGGCTACCTCGAGTTCATCGACGCTGCGGTCCGCAGGCACCTCGACGATCCCGTCATCGTGTTCATCAGATGGCTCCACAGCCACCAGAGTGTCGGTCATGATGCGACCTTCCTGCCCCCGACACACCGAGGGCGGTAAGGCCACTTACACCGTTCTCACGACAGTCCCCCAGCCCGCCGCCGCCGAGCACGGAACGCGCCCGTGATCATGGGCCGGAGCTATAGGCAGCGCCCTAAGGCGTCGACAACGGTGGTCGAGTCTGCACCAGCTGGGGTACCGCGCTGCGGCCGGCTATGTAGGCCGCCATCGAGGGATCGAACAGTGTGGCCAGGGCCAGGATACTGGCGTGCTGTGCAGCGAGATTGGCGGTGAACAAGGGCTCGTGATGTGCGACTCGGTTGCGGAGGCGATGCAGACCCACAACCATTTTGTCCACATCGCGGCGGTTGGTTCCCGCGGGGAAGGCGTGATGCAGGTAAGGGGTCCATACGCTGGTCTCGTGTGGCCGGTCGGTGAGGAAGCGCCAGAACCCGAAAGACAGCTCGGCGACCACCTTCCCCGGGCTATGGGCTGACGGCGCAGCATCTTCGATGGCTTTAGCTCGTGCAGCGGTGAGGATCTTGCGGTTCTCTTTGTTGATGTCGACACGGTTGCGAGTTCCGTTGCGGTTACGTCGTGTGCGGTACTCGGGTGCGAAGAAGATGTTCGGGTGATCGGTCCAGTGCCCAGGCCCGCTCCAGGCGGCCTCGATCGCGTGGTTGTAGGCGTTGCGTAGTGCGATCTCGATGTGGCCCAGGTCGCGGAAGACAGCGGTCGACGCCTCACAGTTCCACTCGTAGAGCGCAAGTGCGTCGGAGCGGGTGGCGGTGGCGGCGAGGTAGACGTTCAGGCGCTCCTGGCTCAACCACTGGGCAATCCAGGGGCCGTCCTGGTTGCGGAGTGTGACGGTGGCCGAGCCCACGATCGTTGCCTTTCTAGCGGAAGAAGCTGTACTCTTGGTGGCGGAATGCCCCGGTGGACCGCTGACGTGAGTCATGTCGCCGGGGCTTTGTTCTGCCTGGCCTTCAGGCGCCCTCGGTGATGATGAGGCTCAATCCGGATTTCGTGGCCCGGGAGGGTACGCGGCCGAACGGTGCGGCCAGGGTGTAGCGGTACTCGCGGGTCTGCACCGAGTCCTCAAGTGGGGTGTCTTTGAGAACGCTGTGGCGTTCGAGCAGGTGCAGCTTGCGCAGCTCGTCCAGTCCCCGGCCGACGGTGTCGCCGCTGATCCCGTACCAACGCTCTGCCTTCTCAGTCGGCAGCACAAATCCAGGGGCCAGCGACGAACCGATAAGCAGCACGGCCTTGGCCCGTAGTGACAGTCGCCGGAACCAGAAGTCTGGGCCGGTCCAGTATTCGAACGGCAGGGTCAGGTACCTGTTGGCGCGAGCGCGGCCGTCGGGTGAGGTGTACGGGTCTCCTGAACCGTCTTCGGCCAGCGAGGTGTACTTGCCTCGCCGCCCCGAACGGCCGACCTCGATTAGGTGGTAGGTCTGGTCCAGTCGCCGCCACGCCTTGGAGACCGCGGCTTTACCTCCGTCACGGTCAAGGTGCACACCTAACGCTCGCGCCCACGCCTTGGCCGGCATCGGTCGGACATCCCACGGGTCCGCGCTGGCCATCATCCGATGCAGGAGGAACAGGTCCAAACACCGTTCGTCGTGACGGCGCACCATCTCGTGCAGCGGCCCGGGTTCTGGGTCGGACTGTGTTCCCTGCTGCACGAAGGTATGCCGAACAGGCACCCTGCGTGTGTCGCGCTTACAGGCATCCAGCATTCCCTCGATGGTTACCTGCTGCTCGCTGTCAGCCTTGCCGTTCATACGAGAAACGATGGCACCGGCAGCACTCAACTGGCAACTGCCCGCCGACTCAACCGTTTCCTCGCGAGCGGGTGCTATAGCAACACCTCGGAGTACCCCTCGAAGCTCCACTCGTAGAACCATCTGATCACCACGACGCCAGATGATCCTCCAGCGGAGATGATCGGCTCGACGGAGCGATGTTCATGCACGCCCGGTAGAAAGTCGTCGACTTCGTGCCTACTCAGTGCCCGGCCCAAGGGCCTCTCGGGGCCGACCTCGCACTTTCGGTCAATGCTCCCGGTAGATCGGGCAGCCGCACGAGGTGTTGCAGGAGAAGCTCCAGGTGGGGTGGGCGGCCTGAGTGTGCACTCCCCAGGGATGTCCGCAGACGCAGTCGGGGAAGAACTGCCGGTCCCAGCGATCGCAGAGGTCCTCGACGGTCAGCGTTGCTGACGGGTAGCCCACCGCGCCACGGAAGCCGACACACTGGTACTTCGACCAGGTGGGGTCGACCTCGACCGGACAGCCGAGGTAGCCCAGGTCGTGGTTGATGACCAACCCGTAGTCGAAGGTGTTCTCCCCGCAGCGGCCACACCAGTCCTCGCCTTGCGGGACGGGTTGGCCGTCGGGTCGCCCGGCGTGACGCTGCTCCCACAACTGGCGCAGGGTCGCGACCTCGGCCTCGAGGCGGCGCTGCTCTTCGATGCGCTCAGCGGTGCCGTCGAGCAGATCGAGCAGGTCGATGTCGCCGTGATCGGATGGTGTGTGGCGGCGTGCCATTGCACAGCTCCCCTCGTCGAGGTCTCAGGTGGTTAGTCGGCGGCGTAGATCGGCGTGCAGGTCAGGAACAGGCATTCCCGGTTCTCCTCATCGGCCAGGACGACCCCGATCCCGGTGGTGAGGATTTCGGCGAGACCGAGTGCCCACCTCGACCAGGTCAGATCGACCATGGCGTGCACGTGCTCGATGGGCACCAGCTCGGCGTGGCCGGTCTGGAGCACGCTGGTGGCGCGGATGATCTCACGCGCGCCCGGACTGGCGACGATGTTGCTGTAGCTCCACGACATGCGATGCCCCTCTGCTGAATGCGGCTGCGACCGTGCGTCTTCCGGCGCTACGACTACCGAAAGCGTGTACCCCATAGGGTTCACAATATGCACCCTATGGGGTACAGTCAAGTTATGACCACAACCACCCTCCCGACGACAGTGATCGCGGTGCCCTCGCCCGGCCAGCAGCTCGACATGTTCGCCGAAGCGGCCCGCGATGAACGTGAGACCGCCGAACGCACGACCGGCGTGCCCAGGCTGTATGCGTTGCGCTGCACCACGATTGCCGACTACCAACACGCGATGACGCAGTGGAGCCAGGCGTGGCCTGACCTTGCCTGCTTGCGCGACTCGCACGGCTGGCACGTCGCGATCGGTGAATATGCGAGCAGCCGGGAGCCGACCAGCGCGTGCATCCCGATCACCCTGCAAACCGACCTCCGGTGCAACCAGGCCTCGCACCGCGGCTGCCTGTGCGTGGGTGATCTGGTCTCGCGCAGCTTCTGCCGAGGATGCGGTTGGCACTCCGAGGTCGTCGACGACGACACCGACGCGGCGCTGTTGGGCCTGGATCACTGCTTCCCCGGGTGGCGCGACGACCCGATCGTGCCCTCGGCGCCCTATGACGACGGCCCCAAGCGCCGCACCCGCCTTACCTGGGAAACCAAGGTCACCGAGCTGCACGGCACCGACCGTCCCCAGGGCTATCCGATGATCACTCGCCGCGGACCGCACGGGTGGCGAGCAGTGCCGGGCCGGTCACTGTGGGGAGGCTACGACGTCGCCGCTGAAACCCTTGGCCGATGACCGACGCCTGCGATGGTGCCGTGCCCGGCCTGTCTGCCGGGCACGGCACGCACTTGCCCTCCCCTGGCTCTGGCAAGCTCGACACCACACGATCACCGACCGCCCCCGAGAGGCCCGAATCCATGTCGAGCGACCCGTCCGCCGTCAGCGTTGACGAGACCGCCGTCATGGCCGCCGTCGGTGCGGCGATCGTCGCCCGCCGCACCGAACTCAAGATCAGCCAGCAAGCCCTGGCGCGCACCGTCGGCACCAGCCGGACCTTCCTGCGCGGCATAGAGGCGGGCGAGCGCGCGCCGACCGTGGTCACACTCACCCGGATAGCCCGCGCCCTGCACACCACCCCCAGCGCGCTCATCACCACCATCAGCTGACGCCGGCTCCACGTACACGGGGCGGCGCTGATACCCGCCCACGCGGGCCGCAGCCCTCTTGCCTACCGGCATAGTCACGCAACCACCCGTCATTTCCTCGCGTATTCGTCGCGCTTTCTGTGGTGCTTTCCGAATAAATAAAAGAATCCTCGAAGAGAGGAGTGTGCGGCATTCGAATGACCCCTAACGGCAGGTCGAGACCCATTTACTTGCATCGTGAAATACGTTGCAGCCCTTGCGTATACATGCCTTTTAGGTATAGAATAGAAGAAAGCAAACAGCCGCCGGCAGAAAGGTTTCAGAAATGACCATCACTGTGTACACAAAGCCCGCTTGCGTCCAGTGCCATGCCACTTACAAAGCGTTGGACAAGCAGGTTTTGACCTATCAGGTGGTCGACATCAGCGCCGACGACGACGCCCGCGACTACGTGATGAGCCTGGGTTACCAGCAGGCCCCGGTCGTGGTGATCGACGACGGCCAGCAGTCATGGAGCGGATTCCGCCCCGACCGAGTGAAGGCGCTCGCCGCCGCCGCCTGACCCGCAAGCCCCCCGCCGGGTGTCGCACTTGCCGTCGACGACACCCAACCCCGCAACGCCGACCAAGGAGACCCAGGATGAGCCGTCCATCCGCCTACCGTGCCATCAACCACACCGGCCCGTGGACCTTCGGTGGCCTCGCGATCGCCGCCGACAATGCTGCACTGTGGGCCAGCCCCGCCGCAGCGGATCCCACCGACACCTCCGTGCCCCAGGTGCAGGCCACGCTCGCCGACGTCGAGGGCGACCTTGTCGTCAGGATTGCCGTTCCCGCCGGCCTCACCTTCGTGGCCAACTTCGACGAGGGCGTCATCCAGATCACCATGGCCAACATCCATTCCGACTGCTGCCAGAGGTGCGGGGAACACTTCAGCGATCCGCACGCACCGGAATGCGAGATCGGCGCCGCCGAGGAGGCCGCGTTTGCCGCCCAGGACGACACCGCCATGCTCGCCGCCCTCGAAGCCCGCGCCGAACGGCGACTGCGATGAGCTACACCCTCGACGCCGCTCTCGCCGACATCACGGCCACCACCGGGTTGGTGTTCACCCGCACCACCTTCGGCGCGCAGCGCAGCGGGCACCTCGCCTACACCCGAACGCGCGACGTCGTGGTGATGATCGACAACGACTGGCAGGCACTCACCGACAGCGGCGCCGGTGTCTTCGCGCCGAGCAACCCGCGATGGACGCCCGTCCACCCGATCGTCATCGCCGTCTACGAAGACGGTGACTTCGCCTGCCTCCCGCTCACGGAGGTGTCCACCCGCCGCGCCGACATTGCTGTGCTGCTTCCCCACCTGCTCGATCAGGCCCTCGAACTGGCCGACCGCGCCCGCCGGGAGTGCGGCCACTTCCTCGGCTATGACTACGACGGCCGCGGCGACACCACACGACGCCACCAGGTGATCTGAACCATGCCCGCCGCGACCCCACCCGACCCATCGGTGAACGCCGCCGCCCACGACGACGAGGCGCTCGCTGATGGCCACGGGTGGGCCAGCGACACCGGCCACGCCGAGGTCCTGTTGCTCTCGGCGCTGCTGTGGGCCACACCCGCCCACCACGACGACCTCGCTGACATCGTCGGCCTGGTCCGCGCCGAGGACTTCTACGTGCCCGCCCACGGCGAACTGTTCACGATCATCGCCGAACTCATCGCTGACGGGACCCGCCGCGCACACGACGCCACCACCGTCGCCCACGAACTACGCCGCCAAGGACGCGCGGCCACCCTCGGCGCCGAGCGCCTCACCCGTGCGCTCGTCGCGGCGACGTCCGCCGGCGCCGACGGCATCCAGGCACGCCACTACGCGGCGATGGTCGTCGCCGATGCTTACCGCCGCCGCTACCGCGCCGCCGGCGAAGGCATCACCCACGCCGCCGACCACCTCCCCGAAGCCGAACTGTGGGACTACATGTGCGCCCACGGCATCGCCCTGCGCGAACACCGCACCCGCCTGTCCAACCTGCGCCCGAACTGAGACATCGAAAGGAACACCGCCATGCCCACCGACACCCGATACCCGGCCGCCGACCTCGCCAAGCTCCACGCCGACGCCTACACCCTGCGCCACGTCGACAACCTCACCTGGGACCAAGTCGCTACCGCCCTCGATGAACCCGTCGCCGTGGTCAAGGACTGGGCGCAGACCTACATCGACCGCACTGACGCCGCCGCCGCCGAACAGCAGATGTCGCTGTTCGACTGACCCCCTCCCCGCACCCGCCTCGTTCGGAGCCCTTGCCCATGCGCACCCTCACCCGTCTCGCCTCCCGCACCGTGCTGCGCCTTGCGCTGCTCGCCGCGCTCGTCGTGGCAGCATTCGTGGCCCTCAGCGGCGTCGTCGCCGCCCTGCCCGCACCCGGCGACCTGTGGCCGCGGACGACCTCTGTTGCGGCGCCGTCGCGACCATCCGGCGACACCACGCCCGCAGTGGTCACCCGCGTCATCGACGGCGACACGATCACCGTCTCCACCGACACCGACCCAGCGCTCACCGTGCGGCTCCTCGGCATCGACACCCCCGAGGTCCGCAAACCCAATACCCCGGTCCAGCCGTGCGGCCCGCAAGCCAGCGACCGCACCCGCGCACTCGCCTCCCCCGGCGCCACCGTGCACCTCGAGTACGACCCCACCCAAGACCACACCGACCGCTACGGCCGCGCCCTGGCCTACGTCTGGATCGGCGACACGATGCTCAACCACACACTCGTCGCCGAAGGGTGGGCACGCACCTACGTCTACAACCACCAACCCGGCCGCCACGCCGACGCCCTCGCCGACGCCCAACGCGACGCGCAAGCAGCCCGAGCCGGCGTCTGGGGCCAGTGCCCGCGATAGCCGAACCTCAGACGCGCACAGGGACGGGCACCCGCAGCGGCGGTGCCATGGTGATCCACCGTCCGGTCCGGACCCGATGCGCCAGCACGAGCCCGATCACACTCGCCGCAGCAACACCGACTAACCCCCAGAAAGCCAACGCGTAGCCCTCGCAGATGTTGTACGCGGCGTGCGCCAACGCGAACCCGATCACGAGCCGGTAGTCGCGCCATCGCCAGACCATGTACGCCGACACCACTGCCCACAGGGCCATGCTCACCCAGAGGCTGGCCCCGTAGTACACGTGATAGGCCAGCCGCATCGGAACGAGCACGCACAACGCCGCGATCAAGCCCACACGAGTCGACGGCAGCCACATCGCCAGCGCCGCGATCGGTACCGCGACGACAAACACTTCCTCACCGAACCCAGCCCTCAGTCCCGCGATCACTTCCGCCACCAACGGACGCTGCGAGACCGTGGTCGCGCCGTCGACGGCGGGTCCAGGCACAGCCAGTTCGACAAGCCAGCTCAGACCCAAGGAGGCGTACACGCTCAGTACGTACACGCTCACGCACGCCACGTAGGTCGAGCGCGACAGCGGAGGGCGGCGAGTCCACTGCGGCCACGACCACCACCACGGCCTCGTGGTGAGTTCGCGAAGGATCAGCCAACTGAGGCCGACGAGCGCACCACTTGCGACGACAAGCCGTAACCACACCAGCACCTCCCCAGACCACGAGAACGGCTGCGTGGACGCGCCTTGCCCATAGCGGTCGATCGCTGTGGAGATACCTTCGCCGAACCCGGCCGCGTACGCCGCAGCCGCGATCACGACCACGCCGACGCGCGCAGCGTTGAACTGCCAACGCCCGCTCACGATCTGCGAGCCTGTGGGTTCGAGTTCGAGCATCGAAGTCCTCTTTCGGGCCTTGGGGCGGGATGACGACGCAATGCGGTTAGTGCCCTCGCGTGAGCGCCCGGGCACTAACACAAGGCGGGCGTCTGTCTTAGAACAGGCCGAGCTGGTCGGCGGCCGCGGACGGTACGGGCTGGAACAGCCGGTGCGCGTGGTCGGGGTCGCCGCCGTCGCGTAGGTAGGTGCGCAGCATGATCGAGCGCGCGGCGCGGTCGATGGCGGTGGTTGGTCGTGATCCGCGGTGGCGGCCGAGGCCGACGGCGTAGGTGAGGTTGTTGGTCTGGGTGCCGATGCGCACGTGGGCGGAATCGACGCGCACGCATAGCGGTTCGTTGCAGTAGTGCTCGCCGATGTCGGCGGCGTCGGCCCCGAGGTCGGGGTGCACCAGCAGCAGCGCGAAACGGTGCGCACTGATCGCTCGTTGACGGTTGTTGCGGCGGAAGGTGAATCGGCCGTACCCGTCGGGCGAGCTGATCGCCCCGATCCAGTACCAGCAGCCACGCGGTGTGAGTACGACGTGCTGCCAGAAGTGTTCTTCGGCGCGAGCATCGGGCATCAGCGTCGGGTCGGTGACCACACCCGGCGACGGAGTCGCGGTGCCGCCCGCCAGGTGGGTGGCCGGCACCGCGAACAGGCCGAGTTGATCGTGGTCGGGGTCGACACTCATGGCCGAACCGTAGAACCCTAGGCCGACATCACCGCGGGATCAGAGGGCTCGGCGCGGGTCTCATCGGGGGCCGCATCCGGACCGCCGGGGGTCGGTGCTGGCTCCGAGCTGGGGGTGGCCTTCTTGGTCCCGACGGACAGGCCCGCCTCGCGTAGCAGCGTCTTGGCTTTCGCGGCACTGATCTCCACGAGATCGGCCGCGCCACTAACACTTCCTACTCGCTCGGCGATCGCGGCGAGCGCGGCGGCTTTCGCCTTCGCTGACCGCTCGGTGATCACTCGCAGTTCTGCTTCGGCAGCGGCGAGTTCGGAGTCGGCTTGTAGGAACTCGGCGATGTTGGCCTCGTTGGCTTCCATCACCCGCAACTCGGCTTGGAGTCTGCGTTCGAGTTTCGCGCGTTCCTCGGCTCGACGCGTCTCCAACGCCCCGAGCGTTCGTTTGCGCGCAGCAGCGCGCGCCTGACTGGCAGTGAGTTTTGAATTGTTCGACGGCATACCCGACACGATAACGCCGGCCAACGCCCCCTCGCCACCGCCACACGCCCGCTCTCGGTGCACTTTTCACCCTCACTTCCCCAGCCCTCGCCACCGTTTCCGCCTTCCCACTCCTGCCCCTCACCCTCCTCACCTGCACCAACACCCCCGAACCGCCCCCGCGCCACACCTCACCCCATGTACCCACAACCTCTATAACTCCCACACACCTCTTGCATTCTGGATTCGTCCGACGAAATTAATGTGCCAGAATGCAGCCATGGCCGGTGCCGGGGCGTGCGATCACTGCGGTGGTGTGCTGCCCGGAGACGGCGCGCGGCGCCGCGGTCGGCCACGGCGGTGGTGCTCGGATGAGTGCCGCCGCGCCGCGTGGGTCCGCCGCCATGACCGGCCCAACACCGCCGGGGTCACCGCTCAGGATGCGGTGGCCCAGGTGCTGGCCTCCCCCACCGCCACCGCGGAACTTCTCGGGACGCTGGCCGAGCAGATCGAGAGCGGCGACGAGGTCGCCAGCGGAGTCATTGCCGAGCTGGTCCGGGCGCACCGCGCGAGCGTCCATGCGGTGATCCGGACCAACGAGTTGCGCCCGTTCCGGCGGTGATTCGGCCGTGACCGCCACCATCCACAAGCTCACCGCCGGCGACGGCTATGAGTACCTGACCAAATCCGTTGCGGCGATGGATGCCACCGACAAGGGGCGGGTGACGCTGGCCGACTACTACAGCGCCAAAGGCGATTCCCCGGGCCAGTGGATCGGGTCCGGGCTGGAAGGATTGAGCGATGTCGGGGCAGGGTTGGAGGTGTCGGAGCAGCTGGTCGACAAGCGCACCGTCGAGGCTGGGTCGATGGTGTCGGCGGCGCAGATGAAGGCCTTGTTCGGCGAGGGCCGCCACCCCAACGCCACCGCGATCGAACAGCACGCGGTGGCGTCTTCGGACTGCCGAACGGCCGAGGCGTTGGCGGCGACGAAACTGGGCAACGCCTACGCCGTTTACAACGAATTCCCGGAGTTCCTACAGGAACTCGCGGTGGTGTTCCGCGACCACAACCTCGCTCGCGGCGAGCGGTGGGATGCGGTCATCGACGACGACACCCGGGCGGCGTTGCGCACCGAGTTGGGCCGCGAGCGGTTCACTGCCACCTACCGTCGCCCGCCGCGTGATTCGCGCGAGCTTTCAGGGTTCATCGCCCAGCAAAGCCGCCGACGTCAGTCGGCGGTGGCCGGCTACGACATGACGTTCAGTCCGGTGAAATCGGTGTCGGCGTTGTGGGCTGTCGCGCCGCTGCCGATGGCCGAGAAGATCGAGGCCGCCCACCGTCAGGCGGTCGCCGATGCACTGGCGTTCATCGAGCGCGAAGCGTGCCTGTCGCGGTTGGGAACCGACGGCATTGCCCAGGTCGACACCGACGGTCTGATCGCGGCGGCGTTCACCCACCGCGACTCCCGTGCCGGGGACCCGGACCTGCACACTCACGTCGCCATCTCCAACAAGGTGCGGGTGCGTGATGCGGCCGGGATCACCCGGTGGATGGCCCTGGACGGCACTCCGTTGTTCAAGGCCACCGTGTCCGCCTCGGAGGTGTACAACTCGCGCATCGAGCTCTACCTTCAGCGCGATCTTGGGGTCTCGTTCAGCGAACGTCAGCAGACCGACGCACGGAAACGGCCGGTCCGCGAAATTGACGGTGTGTCCACCGAACTGATGGCGCAGTGGTCGTCGCGGCGCGCGATGATCGAGCAGCGTCTCGGTGAGTTGTCGCAGCAGTTTCATGCCGATCACGGCCGTGAACCCACGACTGGTGAGGCGTTCGATCTGGCCCAGCGGGCCACCTTGGAAACCCGCGAAGCCAAGCACGAACCCCGCTCCTATGCCGAGCAACGCCAGGCGTGGCGCAGCCAAGCGCGCCGCGTCCTGGGCGGCGATCGTGCGATCAGTGACCTCGTGCACGAGGCCACCCACCCGCGCCCCCGCACCCGTGAGTATTCGGAGTTCACCGACGAGTTGTGCACCGACCTTGCCGGTGCGTGCATCGAGAACATCTCGGCTACACGCGCCCGCTGGCAGCGTCCGCATCTGCGCGCCGAAGCCGAACGCCAACTGCGTGCCCGCAACTTCGCCGGCATCACCGACACCGACGAACTCGCCGCCGCCATCGAGCGCATCGTCGACACCGCACTGTCCGCCGACACCAGCGTCGCGGTGTCGTCGGATGCGCTCGACGGCGACCTCGGCGAGCCGGAGGTGTTGCGTCGCGCGAACGGCGAATCAGTGTTCGTGCGCCACGACGTCGCCCTGCACACCAGCACCGAGATCCTTGCCGCCGAACACCGGATCGTGGCCGCCGCCAAGCGTGCCGACGGCCGCCGCCTCGACGAGGCCACCGTCGACATCGCGTTGCTCGAGCAAGCCGCCAACGGCCGCGAACTCAACGCCGGCCAAGCCGCCATGGTGCGCGAACTGGCCACCTCCGGGCGTCGCGTGCAACTGGTGCTGGCGCCCGCCGGTACCGGTAAGACCACCGCCATGCGCACCCTCGCCCGGGCGTGGACCGACAGCGGCGGAACCCTCATCGGCCTGGCCCCCACCGCCGCCGCAGCCGCGGTGCTGCGCGAAGAACTCGACACCACCACCGACACCGCCGCCAAGCTCGTCCAACTCGCCCAAGCCAGCCGCGACCGCGCCCTGGCCGCGACGCCGCCCTCGCGCACAGAGGACAACCCCGAGCTCGCGGCGAAGGTGGCCGCGGCGCAAGAGAAACTGGCCGATCCCGCCTATCACGCACCCAAGGAACCGGACTGGTTCACCAGCATCGGACCCGACACCCTCGTCGTCGTCGACGAGGCCGGGATGGCCTCGACCGCCGACCTCGATGAGGTGATCCGGTGCGTGGCCGCCCGCGGTGGCAGTGTGCGGCTGGTCGGCGACGACCAGCAGCTCGCCTCGATCTCTGCCGGCGGTGTGCTGCGCGACGTCGCGCACGAAACCGGTGCGCTGACCCTGAGCCAGGTGGTCCGCTTCTTCGACGCCGCCGAGGGTGCGGCGTCGCTGGCGCTGCGCGACGGTGACCCAGCCGCGCTCGGTTTCTACGCCGACCACGGACGCATCCACGTCGAGTCCGACGCCGTGGCCACCGATGACGCCTACCTGGCCTGGTTGGGCGACCGCGCCGCCGGCCGTGACACCGTCATGCTCGCCGCGACCCGCGATACCGTCAACGCCCTCAACGAACGCGCCCGCGCCGACCGTCTCGCCGGTATCGACCCCCGCCTCCGCGGCCCCGAGGTCGCGTTGTCCGATGGCCTGGCCGCCAGCGTCGGCGACATCATCAGCACTCGCAGCAACCGCCGCGATCTACGCCTGTCGGCCACCGACTGGGTCCGCAACGGCGACCGATGGCGGGTCACCCACATCGGCGCCGACGGCACCCTGACCGCCAAGCACCTCGACCTCAACCGGCACGTGCAGCTACCGGCGGACTACGTCGCCGAACACACCACCCTCGGCTACGCCTCCACCATCCACGCCGCCCAGGGCATGACCGCCGACACCTGCCACGTCATCGGCTCCGACGCCCTGAACCGCCAACTGCTCTACGTCGCGATGACCCGCGGCCGCCACGGCAACCACATCTACCTGCCCACCACCGAAACCGACCCGCACAACGCCACCACCCCCAAGGCCCGCCACCCCCAAACCGGGCTGGAAACCCTGGCCGCGATCCTCGGCCGTGACGGCACCCAACAGTCGGCGACCACCGCCCAACGCGACGCCGTCGACCCGTTCCTACGTCTGTCCCGGGCCGCGGCCGCCTACGACCACGCCCTCGGTTCGGCCGCCGAACACACCCTCGGCGCCAAGGCGCTGCGCGACCTCGAACACGACGCCGACACCCTCTACAGCACCCACACCGGCACCCCCGCCGGCACGCTCACCGCGTGCGCAGCCTGGCCCACCCTGCGCACCCACCTCGCCACGCTGGCCCTCGGTGGCGACGACCCGATCGAGCGGCTACAGGCCGCGATCACCCACCGCGAACTGGCCACCGCCGCCGACCCGGCCGCCGTGCTCGACTGGCGCCTGGACCCCACCCAGCAACACTCCGCAGGCGGCGGACCCCTGCCGTGGCTGCCGCGGGTCCCCGCCGGGTTCGACGACCCCCAGTGGGCGCCCTACCTCACCCGCCGCGGCGCCCTCGTCACCGACCTCGCCGCCGCCGTCACCGAACGCGCCGCATCCTGGGACGCCACCACCGCCCCCGTGTGGGCGCGTCCACTGCTCCTGGCTGACGCCGAACGCGGCGGCGAGCTCGTCGCCGAACTCGCCGTGTTCCGCGCCGCCCGCGGCGTCGACGACACCGACCGGCGTCCCGCCGGACCGCGACCAAATTCCATCGCCTTGGCGCGGCGTCACGCCGCGCTGACCGAGCGCGCCGACGCCCTGGTCACCACCACCGCCGAGGCGGCCCGCTACGCCGACCTCGCCCGCGACCTCGACCCCCACCTCCTCGCCGACCCGTACTGGCCCGAACTCGCCGACCACCTATCGCTGGCCGCCCGCGCCGGCCTCGACGTCGATGCTCTGGCCCGCGACGCCCTCGCCGACAACCCGCTGCCCACCGAAATGCCCGCCGCCGCACTGTGGTGGCGCCTGTCCGGTGAGTTGGCTCCCGCCGCGGCCGAAGCCACCAACACCGGCCTGCGCCCCGACTGGGCAGACGCTCTCGTCGGGATCGTCGGGGACCGGGCCGCCGAAGCGATCCTTACCGACCGCGCCTGGCCCGCACTCGTGGCCGCGGTCAGCGCCGCCGACCCCGTCCAGTGGAACCCCCACGAGCTGCTCGACCTCGCCGACACCCTGCTCCACAGCGGCACCGACGACGACCACACCGTCCGCCTCGACGAATACGCCCGCCTGCTCACCTGGCGAGTCGAACTGCTCGTCACCCACAGCAGCCACGCCACCGGCACCACCCCACTACCGCCGGCACCGCCCACCCCCGAAGACGAAGCCGCCGCCGAAGCAGCCGCCGAAGCCGCCGGACTGGCCGACCCCTGGGCCGACCCCCTCACCGGCCAGCCCGGCAACGACCTCGACGAGAACGTCGGCGTTGACGAGGACTACCTCGCCGCGCTCACCGCCACCGATCCGCCGCCGGAAACTGGCGTCGATGTCCTCGATCCGGACGACCTCGACCGCTACGAGGATCTGGACTTCGACGAGTTCGCCGCCGACGCCGTCGCTGCACCTGATCGCTTCGCCGCGCCGACCGACCTCGCCGAATGCATCGCGCTGCGTTACGAACTCACCGCCAAACTCGCCGAACTCGGCACCGACATGGCGCAGCTGCGCGAGGCGATCAACGCCGGCACCAGTGCCCACCAGCAGGCCATGGCCCCGCATGTCCTGACGTTGCGCGCGGCCGCCGACCACCAGTTCGCCGCAGCCTCCGACACCGCCGGGCATCACCACGACCTGATGATGGCCGAACAACTCATCGAAGATCTCACGAACCAGGCAGCCGCCCTGCGCCGCAACGCCGCCCAGCTCCGCGCCGCCGACACCACCGACCTCGACCCCCTCAGCGACGACGAAGCACCCGACCTCGCTGCACTACGCGCCGAGGCCGATGCCACCGCCCTGGACTGGCGCATCACCGCCGCAACCGCCGACCGCGACGCCCTCGCCGCCGTCTACCACGACGCGAACGCCCGCCTCGAGACGGCGATCGCCGAATCCGGCGGTGTCCGCGTCACCGACACCGACGTCGAACTCATGCGCCTGCAAGTCATCGAACTCGACGAACTCAACCTCGCCGACCTGCGCGCCCGCCGCGCCGACCTCACTACCCGCATCTACCGAATCGACAACCGCCTCAACCACGTCCACGCCCTCACCCACACCGCTCACCACCACCGCGACACCTTCCTCATGCCGACCACGGCCACCGGGCCCGTCGCTGCCCCCGACGCGGTCACGCCGGCGGCGACGCAACCCGCCGCCGAAGCCACCGCCACCGCGGTCGCCGAACCGGTGGCTGACGCCGAGCTGCGTGACTGGCTCCACCAGGACCCGCTCCGGGTCATGAGCGACGACCAGCTCACCGCACACCTGCGCACCCTCACCCGCCGCCACACCCTCGCCGTCGACGACCTGAAAACCAGCCGACCAGCGCCCGAGCGGACGCCGCGGGTGCGCGCCGAGCACGCCGAACTCGCCGACACCGTCGACCGCATCACCACCGCCCGCACCGCAGGACTCGCCCTCGCCGACGCCGCCGACCGCGTCACCGACGCACGCACCGAGCTGGCGGGACTGCCGCCGGCCGGGCGCGGCCGCAAAGCGCGCGCCGAGCACGACCAGCACCACCAGCGTCTCGCCGAGGCGGTAGCCGCGGCCGAGCGTCAGCATCAGTACCTCGCCGCCGCCCACGAACAGACCCGTCGGGACGTCGGTGTTCCCGAACACCAATGGGACGAACTGACCGCCCGCGCCGTCGACACCGCCACGCTTGCACGCGAACTCGCAGCCGCCCAGCAGACCGATGCCCGTGCCCGCCAGCTCCACCAGACGGCCATCGACGATCGCGACGCCGCAGCCGCCGCCATAGCTCACGCCCGAGCCGAAGTGGCCCGCCGCCGCGACCTTCCCGGCGAGGCCCGGGCCGTCGAAGACTCGATCCGCACGGCACTTGACCACGCAGGAACCCAAGCTGAACCTACGACCGTCCCTTCCGCGTCGGCCGCGCTGCCGCCCCGCACCAGCGATCTATCGCCGGACACTGCGCCTCGCCGAGACTCCGGATACGACATCTGAGCTGAGCTGACGGCGAAGATCCTGCTGTAAGCCATCGCGTACACGCGCCGTGTCTGCATCCCCAGCTAACCTCTCGGGCAGCCGAAACACCCGAAGGAGCGCGCAATGACCGAACCCGTGCCTGTACCCGTTCTTAACGATGGAGGCGACTGGTGGATGCTGATCGAGGTTGGATACACCGACAGTCCGGACCCCGTCCAGAACTACTGCAAGGTGCTGCAATGGGAACGCACCGTCGACCCGCACGGCCAGCCGATGATCGCCGCCTGGCTGGCCGGCTCCCCGCCAGTTCGATCTGACCGCGACGTGACACAGGGCAGGACGGGGGTGCGATACATCCACAGAAGGCAGTTCGTCCGCCTCACCCGAGACGACATTGAGCGTCTCAGACAGACCACCCAGTGGCGCACTTTCGAGTTCTGAAAGCTCCCCCGGCGCAACACCGAGGCAAATCGTCATTGACTACGCGGCACTTGGGGCTACCTCTCCGGTTATCCCCGGAATGGAACCTCGGACCCCCCTTACGACACGGGGGTCGTGCCCCTGCATCTTCAATAGCTCACGGGCCGCGGCTATCTGGCCATCCTGTACTGCATGTGGGCCTACAATCAGTGCTCCGATTGTAGGATGCGTGTGATCATCGAACCGCAAGTCGACGCCCACCTCAAGGTAAGGCACTAGACCGGAACGGCCCGAACGGACGTTCACTGGATATTTCGCCTCGCTGATCGCCCAGAGCCGCCACTCCTGTTCCTCAGCGAATGCATCGTCCTTTACCGTCGCGATCTCACGGAATACCTGCTCAGCCAGAAACTGAAGATGCGGTGCATCACCCTCTCGAATGAGTCCTCCCATTCCGGTGGTATGCCAGCGAGCGATCGTGGACGACACAAAGAGTTCTGCTCGGCGCTCGGCCTCTGTTTCGCCGTAGCCGACTTTGCGCAGCTCGGTGCGGAAGGCGGTTGTCCCCATCGCGGTTGACTTGGGATGGAAGGCGAAAGTGTGACCGGCCAGCGCATCCCAGGTAAAACCGATCGCGAAGCCGCCCGTACCGCCACCGTAGCCACGCCACTGTGACAAGAGGTCGGGCTCCGCGCTCAACGACACCGCGAAGCACCCAAACTCCCAGTCGTAGACCGACAGATTCGCAAAGGCGTCCGCGACCGCAGTGAACGCGTTCCCCAGAACGTCGTCGACGCCGGGCCGGCTGGCCGCGTGACGGAGGTGGCGGTGAAAGATCTTGGCTCCAAAGAGCAGTTCTTGCTCGTCATTCATGTAGCGGGCATCCGATGCCCACAATTTCGCAGCCGACGCATGAACTGACGAGTCCGGGTATTCGATCGGCCATCCCCCCGGAGCGATGATCCCTGTTAGCGCAGCGGAATCGGTGTAGTGGTACAGCAGATCTGGTCCGAGTTCGTCATCAGGTAGGGATTCGTTAGGGCCGGATTGCGCAGCGAACAGCTGACTTATCGGAAAACTGCTCTCCGCTGTGGGATCACCGAACACCATCGCCTGATTATGACGTACCTACCCCGCACTGGTGGTTGCGATCCGCCATGCGCATCGATTCTGACCCTCACGTGGAGGCCGGCGGCGGGCCCATGTCGTCTGGGCGGTCAGATCGGTCGGCGGCGCGTTGCTGCTTGCGGGCGGTCTGGCGTTGCTGTTCGGCTCGATCGCGCAACTGCTGCAGGAATTCCCGGTCTGCCTCAGGATCTTGCGGGACGTAGCGGCCCGGGTGGTCGTATTCCGGGAACTCGCTGGCCGCACCCGTGTGCTGCCGGTGTGGTCGCTCATCAGTGGCCGGGCGTCCGACCGCCAGCCACACCAGCGCACCGACCAACGGCAGCATCACCACCAGGATTACCCAGGCGAACTTGGGTAGCCCGCGCACGGCGGCGTCGTCGGTGTTGATGATGTCGATCAGTGCGATCACCAGGATCACCAGGTAGATCAACCCGAGATACGGCACGTCCACTCCCTCTTCGTCTCGCCGGTCACCAGACCTGCTGTATCCACAGCGGATGTCCGTTCAGGCTCTTGGTTCGGTCAACGTAGACCGCGATCACGACCCTCCCGCCTGGGTGGGCGGCGGCCTCGGAGATGACCTGATGACCGGTCACGTCATTCCAGCTGGCGGCCTTGTCCGGACGGTAGTACGCCCCGGCGCGATAGCGGGAGTCGGTTTCCAGGATGACGCCCCAGTAATCGTTGCCCAGGACGGCGTTGATGACCCGACCGGCGCCGAGGTGGGCGGCGGCCACGGTGTCGGCGTGGCTGAGTTCGATCACCACCACCCCCGGTTGCGACGTCTCGACGATCCGCGCGGCCTGCGCCGGCGGACTGGACAGCACCGCCCCACCGGTAGCTACCGCGAGACTGAGCGCCGCACCCGCCACCCCCGCGCGTATCCCCGACCTCGTCAGCATCGTGTATTCCCTTTCATAACCCCGACCTTTGTCATCGCGAATGGTAGTGCCAGGGCGTCCACCCCGTCGACGCCTCAGTCGGAACGCGGTGAACGTCACTGTTTGCCAGCACCGCCCGCCCGACAGCGTCGTCCGTCCGATCGACCGAACGACAAAGGGTCGCACAGGCAATTCCTGCGCGACCCTTTGTGTGGTCAGCGGACTTTACGTAGGTAGACGTCGCCGGTGGGGACGCCGCCGGCGAACAGAACACCTTTGTAACCGTGTGGTGTCTTGCGTAGTTCGATGCGGGAGTACCAGTGCGCGACTGAGTCACCGGCGATCGAGACGATGCCGCCGTTGCGGGTGTGGGTGATGTGGCTGTTGGTGGCATTCCACGGCCCGACGCCGTAGATGTCTTGGAACAGACGGTTGCCGATCACTCGCGCGTTGGATTCCGGGTAGGGGATGACGCCGTACATGACCAGCTGGTACTTATATCGGCCGTCGTCGATCTTCGCGTGCGCTTGCCCACTACCTAGGCCGAGACCCGTGGCGAGGCCGGCGGTGATGAGAAGTCCGGCGACGATGGTCTTGACGGCGGTGGAGAGTCGAGCTGTTTGCAAAGGCATGAAGTCACGTCCTGTTCGGTATCGGTTGCTGGTGATGGGTGCGCGGGCGGTTTGGCGGTTCGCTTCTATCACGAACCTGGGACAGGCCTGGCCGGGTCCGAGGCGGCCTGCTCGACCTGCTTGCCAGGCCGGGCCGAGAACCGCATCGGGGGTGCGACAGCGAGCTCGCACCTGCCATCGCCTCCGTCTGAGCGCGGTGAACGTCCCTGTTGTACTCACAGGTCTAGGTCCGGGTCGCGTTGGGGCTGTGTCCCGTTATCGAGTGGGTCGTGTGGCGGGGGCTGCGATCCGGTGTTCTCGGTGCGTTCTGCTTCTGGTGGGGGTCGGGTGTCGGCGAGCAGTGTCCCGATTCCCGGTTCTGCTGTGGTGGCGTCCTTTTCGGCTTGGTAGAGCTCTGCTTTGTGTTGGTGGGAGCGTTTCATCACGGCGATGTAGTCGGCGGCATGGTCGAGTCCGGCTTCTTCGACCATGACCGGTGTCGGGTTGAGTTCCAGACTCCAGCCAGGTTCACGACCAGCACTTCGCATCCGTTCCTCGGCAGCCTGGCGGGCGGCGACGGCTTCTTCGGATTGCTGGGCGCGTTCGATCTCTATCCGCAGTTGTCGCAGCCGAACCTGTTTGGTCTGCAACTCATCCGCCTGGGCGAACGGTGCGTCGATACGCGGCGCGTTGACCTCGACCTCACGGCGGTAGCTGGCGATGTCGGCGACCAGTTGAGCACGGGTGTCGTCGAGGCCGGTGTACAGGTTCTCCAGACGGGTAGCGAGCCCCGACGCCGTGGCGGTGCGCCGCTCGGCAGTGGTGAACACCTGGGAGGCGTCGAGAGTAAACCCTGGCCGCCCCGGGCAGTCGAGCCACACGTGGATCTTGTCCTGGGCAAACTCGCGCGAAGCGTGCGCCTGGAGCCCTGACGGTATCGACGCGATCGGCATGGACTGCTTCATGCCGGCACCTTTGAGCTCGTGGTAGA
>NZ_LNQO01000023.1:0-86256 GCF_001456905.1 Gordonia sp. SGD-V-85 | reverse complement strand
TTATCGGCGAATCTTGGAGAAAATCAGGTCATTTCGTCATCAATGACGAAACTGTGGAGCAATCACGAACCGTTCGGCCGTCGAGGCGTTCTCCAAGCTGATCCTGCGGAACGAGTACACCCTCTCCGACGTCGAGAAGGTCATCGCCGGGGACACCGATGCCGTCGACGTGCCACCCGACTAGACCCCGTCCAGCGGTGGGCCGCGACCTCTCACGGTCGCGGCCCAGCGCCCCGGCCCCGCTCACACCCGCCACCTCGAGGAACCATCGTGACCATCACCGCCGAACTTTTCCCCCGCTGCGCCCTGCCCGGCTGCGCGATCCCCACCGACACCCAGGGCCACCCCTGCAGACAATGCCGCCGTGACCTCGGAACCCTCGTGCGCCACAACCCCGGCGGCCGCCGACGCCCAAACCGGCCGCGACCACGACGTCGCCCTGGCCTACCGGGCTTAAGAACAGCTACGCATCGCCGACGCCGCCGAACAACGCATCGCCCTCCAGATCGGTCAGCGCGAGAAGCCCGGACAGTCCAGTTGGCTGTGCGAGAAACGCCGAAGGTGTGACATTCTGTCCGTTCCGTACCCGAGGAGTGCGAACGTTCTGTAGGTATCGCGCGACGGGCGGTGCGACCACCATGGATGCACTGCGCATCGTCGCGCGCCATGCCCGAACGCACCCCGCCCAATCGGGGGCCGACACTTCCTGGACGGACTCCATGACCGCACTCGACGCCGCGACCCCGTCGGCACCCGGACCGGGCCATTCGGGCCCGCAGGCCGAGGCCGAACTCGAACTGATCCCCGAGTCCGCGAAGACCCATGACGTGCGCGGACAGTTCTGGATCTGGGCCGGTGCGAACATCGCGCCGATCAACTGGGTGCTGGGTGCACTCGGCGTCACGATGGGCCTCGGGCTGTGGGAGACGGTGGCGGTCCTCGTCGTCGGCAATGCCATCGGCATGACCATCTTCGGCGTCTTCGTCGTCATCGGTCAGCGCACCGGGGTCACCGGAATGGTGCTGTCGCGAGCCGTCTTCGGACGCCGCGGCGCCTACGTTCCCGCCGCCGTCCAGGCCCTGGTCTGCATGGGCTGGTGCGCGGTCAACACCTGGATCGTTCTCGACTTGGTGATGGCGCTGCTCGGCGAGATGGGACTCGTCGACCCGGACCTCGACAACAACGCCGCACGGATCGTCGTGGCCGCGGTCATCATGGGGATGCAGGTGACGATCGCGTGGTTCGGGTACCGGGTGATCTCCGCGTTCGAACGATGGACGGTGCCTCCGACGGTCGCGATCCTGCTCGTCATGACCGTCGTCGCGTGGGTCGGCCTCGACGTCGACTGGGGACAGACGACCGCTCCGGAGCTCACGGGATCGGCCCACATCGGCGCGATCACGGCGGTGATGACCGCGATCGGCATCGGCTGGGGTCTGACGTGGATCGGTTACGCCGGCGACTACTCGCGCTTCGTGTCCCGGGACGTCCCGTCGCGCAGGCTGTTTCTCGCCAGTGCACTCGGGCAGTTCATCCCGGTCGTCTGGCTCGGAGTGCTGGGTGCGTCCCTGGCGACATTGAGCGACTCCGCCGACCCGGGTGAGATCATCGTCGACGCCTACGGCGTTCTCGCACTGCCGGTTCTGTTGCTGGTGATCCACGGACCGCTCGCGACCAACATCCTCAACATCTACACGTGCACGGTGTCGACGCAGGCGCTCGACATCCGCGTCGACCGGCGCGTGCTGAACCTGATCATCGGCGTCGTGGCGATGGCGGTCGTCGTCTACTTCGTGCTCAATAGCGACTTCGCGACCACCATCGACTTCTGGCTGGTGTCGATCGTCGGCTGGTTGAGCCCTTGGGGCAGCGTTGTTCTCGTGCACTGGTTCCTGATCGCGCGGCAACAGATCGACGCCGAGAGTCTGTTCGCCACACCGGCGGACAGCGTCCTGCCGATGGTCCGGCCGACCGCCCTCGTCGCACTCGCTCTCGGTGTCACCGCGACCTGGATGTTCATGTACGGGATGCTGCCGGCACTGCAGGGGCCGGTTGCGGTCGCACTGGGCGGGATCGACCTGTCGTGGCTCGCCGGGGCAGTCGTTGCCGGCACCTCCTACTGGACCATGGAGAAACTCACCGCGCCACGCGCTGCCTGAAGCCCGTCCCGCCAGAGCCGTGGCGGTCGGCGGCGACGACGGGCGAAAGCCGCCTGCCGCATCAGGTCGTCGACTAGGGTTCGGCGCAGTGGAGGCAACGCGGCCTCCTGGTGAGGAGGTTCCATGGCCACCGTCCACACCGCGACCGGCCCGATCGATTCCGCTGACCTCGGGAACGTGTTGGTGCACGAGCATGTGTTCGTCGTCGGCGAGGAGTTCCGGCAGAACTATCAGGACGATTGGGACGAGGACGAGAAGGTCGCCGAAGCTGTCCGCGACCTGACCGAACTGAAGGAACTCGGGATCGACACGATCCTCGACCCGACGGTTCTCGGTCTCGGCCGGTACATCCCACGCATCCAGCGGATTGCCGAACAGATAGACCTCAACATCGTCGTCGCGACCGGGTTGTACACCTACAACGACATCCCGTTCCAATTCCACTACGCGGGACCGGGAATGCTCTTCGACGTCCCGGAGCCGCTGGTCACCCTGTTCACGAAGGATCTCACCGAGGGCATCGCGGACACCGGTGTGCGGGCGGCTTTCCTCAAGTGCGCCATCGAATCCCAGGGACTGACACCGGGTGTCGAGCGCGTGATGCGCGCGGTGGGACAGACCAGCGCCCAGACCGGCGCGCCCATCACCGTGCACACCGATCCGCACAGTCAGTCGGGACTGGTCGCCCAGAAGGTCCTGGCCGAGGAAGGGGCCGACCTGACGAAGGTCGTCATCGGCCACTCCGGAGACAGCGTCGACCTCGACTACCTGATGAAACTCGCCGACGCCGGTTCCGTTCTCGGCATGGATCGTTTCGGGCTCGACCTCCTCCTGCCGTTCGACGAGCGCGTGAACACGGCCGCCGAACTGTGCAAGCGCGGCTATGCCGACCGCATGGCCCTCGCGCACGACGCCGCCTGCTTCATCGACTGGTTCGACCACGAGGCCAAGAAGCAGGCACTCCCGAAGTGGAACTATCGGCACATCAGTGAAGAGGTGTTGCCGGCACTACGGGAACGCGGGGTGAGCGAGGCCGACATCACGACGATGCTCGTCGACGTGCCGCGACGCTACTTCGAGTAGCGGCGCGACACGGCGACAGGGTCAGCGCAGGCTGCTCTGGTACCGGCGCATCCCGCGGAGCCACCGGTCGTAGTCGGCGCCCTTCTGCCGGTACATCTCGAGGACCTCGGGGTGGGGGAGGATCAGGAAGCGTTCGTCGGCGACGGCGTCGAGCACGATCGCGGCCACCGCCCCGGGCGTGAGCACCGTGCCCGCGGTCTCCACGGCGCGCTGCATCAGTCGTTGCTCCTCGGTGGCGGAATCACCGTCCGGCCGCAGCAGTTTGGTGTCGACGCCCATCGGGCAGAGGCAGCTCACCCGGATGCCGTCGTCGCCGTGGGTGATGTTGAGCCACTCCGCGAAGCCGACCGCCGCGTGCTTGGTGACCGAGTACGGGGCATTGCCGATCTGCGTGAGCAGACCCGCGGCCGACGCCGTGCTGACGAAGTAGCCGGTCCCTCGTTCCACCCACTCCGGGACGAGGCGCCGAGCTGCTCGGATGTGGGCGCGGAGATTGACGTCCAGCGTGAGATCCCACACCGCCTCGGCGGTGTCGACACCGCCACCCACACCCACGCCGGCATTGGCGAAGTAGAGATCGACCGGGCCGAACGTGTTCTCCGCCAGCCGAACCGCGGCGTCGATGTGCTCGTCGGATGAGGCGTCGCCGCCGATCGCGGTCGTCGAATCCCCCAGTGAGTCGGCGACGGCCAGGGCGCCGGACTCGTCGAGATCGGTGACGACGACCCTCGCGCTCGCATCGACCAGCGCATGCGCGATCGCCGCGCCGATACCCGCACCGCCACCCGTGACGATGGCCACCTTGCCTGCGACGTCCATGGATCTCCTTCGATCGCCGATGTGTGGGGTCCAGAGTTACCAGACGCGAGGGCGAAATCCCGCTCCCTGAGGTGCGAGGAGCGCAAGCGACGAGCCTCGAAGGGTCCCGACAGCAGTCACGAGACTCGAAGCCGATGACTTTTCCGCCGCCCCACGGTCTGACATCGTGACGTTCACCGCGAAGAGACGAGAGGCCACACCATGGGAAAGATCCACGTCCACGAATTCATCACCCTCGACGGCAGCTACGAGGACCCGAGCTTCACGATGCCGTATGGATTCGCCGACGGGATGGGCGAGCTGCTCGGCTCCTTCATGTCCGACTGCACCGGAATCCTGCTCGGACGCAACACCTTCGAGATGTTTGCCCCGGCCTGGGCGCACCGGACGGTCGAGGACGATCCCGGTGCGCCGTTCTTCAACGACACCACCAAGTACGTGGTGTCCTCGACCCTCGACGACGCGGCTGCCTGGCAGAACTCGGAGATCATCGGCGCCTACGACGCCGACCGGATTCGCGAACTCAAGAAGGATCGCGACCTCTACATCAGCGGCAGCGGCACCCTCGTGCGGGCGTTGCTGCGCGACGAGCTCATCGACGAGCTGCACCTGCTGGTGTACCCCGTGGTCCTGGGGAGCGGTGCCCGCCTCTTCGACGGTCTGGCCGATCTGCCTCTCACGCTCGTCGGCACAGACGTCTTCGACAACGGCGTCGTACACCTCTCGTACAGCTCCACCGACTGAGCGGTCGCGATCCTCGGCGGAGATGGCGCCGGAGTTCGTCGAAGGCGCAGCGGCCCTTCGTGGCTCGTCGCTTGCGCTCCTCGCACCTCAGGGAGCAGAGGGGGTCGCTCCTTTCGGACTAGGGAGCAGGGGGGCGTTGCGACGGCCCCGATGCCCCGTCGGCGAGGTCCATGGCGCTGAGGAGCAGGCGGGCGACGCGGGCGTAGGCCTGGTGCTCGGCCTCGCACAGTGCGATCTCCTCGTCGCCGAGCTCGGCATTGCGGGCTGTCGTCAGATTGTCCATCCACTCGCGCATCTCGGCGGCACAGATGTCGAAGAACTCGTGCACACGCTCCCGATCCCGGTGGCACGCCGCGAGAACCGTCGTCGGGGACAGCTTGTTGTCGAGCTTCTGGTTGACCCGCAGGAGACTGAGCAGGGCGCCGGGCAACCGATCGCCACGGCGGCGGTGCTCCAGTTTGGGGCCGCTCTCGAGGCGTCGGATCATCTCCCCGCGCGCCGACCGGGCGAAGTCGTCCCAGCGTCGGAGGGCGGCATCGAGATTGGCCGGACTGAAGACCGCGACGTCGATGCGGCGCTGGGCGAAGACGAGCCCGTTGCGCACGACCAGCGCGACTTCGGGCCACCGCGGCGAGAACTCGGCGACGACCATTCCGAGCAGCGAGGGTGCGGGCACCGACGAGCTGAGGATGGTCACGATCTCCAGGGAGCGGGCGTCTCGGGTCGGTCGGAGCAGTGAGGTGCCCGTCGACCGCAGGAAGATGGCCTTGCGTGGGCTCACCACGGCGGGACGTCCGGCCGCGCTCATCGCGGCGCGGGCCAGTTCCACGAGATGGTCTTTCGACTGCGGCACCACCCCGCCCTCGACGGGGGCGTCGAGGAAACGGGCCGGGGCGGTGAAGCGCAGGGTGTCGGCGTCCGTGCTGCCGACTCGATCCGAGTCGACCGGCCGGCCGGCGTCGGTCTCGTCGGCGTCGATACCGTCAGCCGGGGAGTGGTGTCGGGCGAAGGACGGGTCGCCGATGCTCACGAACGACGGGTGGATGACACCCCACACCTCGCGCAACGCCCGCACGGCGGCGCCGGCGAGGTCGCCGGACCGAACGGCATCGGCTTCGAAGCAGAAGGCGCTGCGACCCTCGAGCCGGCACCAGCCTCGGTCGACGATGTAGGTGGCCTGGCGCATCCACCGGTCCTTGTCGGTCCAGGTGAGGTCCCCCGCCGAGATGGTGCAGCGCAGGCGGTCCGCCGACTCTCGACTCCCGGCCACCGCGAAGGTCATCCGTCGTCGCCATCCGCCGGCGGCCGCCTCGACGATGGCGAGACTCTGACCCGGCAGGAGGCGTGGCACCCGGACCGCGAGAGTGTCGGCGAAGTCCCGCCAGGCCGCCTCGAGGACGGCGTCGAAGTCGGGGGACATGCGGGTTCCTCCTGGGCGGGACGTACGCGGACCGGATCCGAATAGTACGACGCGGAGCAGACACCCGGGGCGACACCCGCGACAGAACTAGCGGGGTGCCGAGTGCTCGACCGTCTCGTCGAAGACGGGGTGCCAGGGAAGGCTGTGCGCGGCGTAGTCGGCGCTCGTCGGCGCGGCCCGCGGCACCGGTTCACCGGTCATCGACCTCCACGCGATCGAGTTGACGATGCGGACCGTGGCGGCGTCGGAGATCGTCGGGTGCCAGGTGTCGACGGACTCGAGCGGACCCGTCACGAGCGGCGCGGCGAGGCGGGGATGCGCTCGTTCTCGTTCGGCTCGGGAGATGTCGCAGAGCACGCAGGTGCCGGGCGCCGACGGACGATGGCGTCGTCGCCGGGCCCACGCGTCGGCGCGCATCGGGATGACGGCCAGCTGCACGAGCGTCCCGAGTCGGCCGCCGTCCCCGACGGTGTGCGTCGAGGGGGCGAGGAACTGCTGATCGTCGAATCCACCGCCGGCCGGCCCCCGGTGCGAGGCGAGCGACGGTTGCGTGGGGACTTCGAGATAGTCGCCGGCGTCGAAGTCCGGCACCCCGGTGAACACCTCACCGCTGATCGCGTTGACACCGTCGACGCCGACCATCACCAGGAACGGATGCAGGTGCGGCGAGGAGAAATCCAGCCAGGTGGCCTCGGACTGCCACATCGGGATCGTCGCGTGTGCGTCCCCGTCGGGAGAGCCCTGGGCGAGGCGCAGGGCACCGTCGCCGCCGGCCGAGCCGCATCCTCCGACCGGGTCGGGGG
The DNA here is from genome assembly GCF_001456905.1 of Gordonia sp. SGD-V-85. Classification (NCBI taxonomy): domain Bacteria; kingdom Bacillati; phylum Actinomycetota; class Actinomycetes; order Mycobacteriales; family Gordoniaceae; genus Gordonia; species Gordonia sp. SGD-V-85. The sequence continues at coordinate 79,228 of NZ_LNQO01000023.1, read as the reverse complement.
TCCGCAGCGTTCGCTGGAACGTGACGTGCAAGCGCGCGTCGCGACCGAGTTCGGGAAAGGTGAACGTGAGCGCGCCGCGATCAGTGGTGATGGCCATGCGAGGGCTCCGATCGGTGACGCGAACCGCTGAGGGTGGCCTAAAGAATTGAACGCCTCGCCGGCCGCCGGCGCGATGGGCGGCGTCGAAAATCGTCCGCGCAGACTACGTGCGCCGATGATTCGGATCCCGATTTGCCGGTATCACTTGGCTGATGAGCTGCTGTCCGCGGTGTCGTCGTCGGACAGCACGACGACGCGGAGAGCGGCCCGCAGGTTGTGCGTGGTCGCCTTCCAGGTGTCGGCCTCGTGACGACACGCATCGGCCTCCACCGAGTCCGACGCGGCGGCCGCGTCGACCGCCGAGCGCCGCCACGTGAGGTGCTGTTCTTCGCTGGTGTGGATGTAGGAGAGGATGTCGGCCTGGTTGTAGCGGCAGATCTTGGCGACCTCGCGGGCGCTCAACGACCGGCCGTCCGGGTCGAGCTCGAGCAGGGTCTGCAGGGCGTCGGGGAGCCGGCCGTCGTTCCGCGCGGTCAGGGGTGTGTCCTCGCAGATCTTGGCGATGACGGACGGTGCGCAGTCGGCGAGGAACGAGAACCACTCGGCCAGGGCCGAACTGAGGTTGTGCGGGTGGAAGACCGCGCACTCGACGGTCAGCGTCGCGAAGACCTCGTTCTCGAGCAGGTGCACGCGCACCGCCGAACCCATGGTCGGCTGGGCGGCGACGATGTCGGCGGCGCGCCGGCGGTCGGTGATGTCGCCGGCCAGGCGAGCGAAGAACTCGAGCCGCGGGGCGTCACTGCGCGGACTCAACCACGACGAGACCGGCTTGGTGGGCAGGGCGATGTCACCGTCGGCGTCGGTCTGGATGCGGCAACCGGTGAGGTCTTCGAGCGAGCCGACGAGCAACGCGCGCAGATGGTCGGCGTCGAAGGGCTGGACCGCGACCTCGATCCGGGGTTCGGGGCGAGCGGCGGGGGAATGGTCGAGGAACGCGGGGTGCACGACCTCCCAGACCTGACGCAGCGTCAGCACCGTCACGTGCGCGAGCTGATCCACGCGGCGTCGGCCGACCTCGAAGATGTGGGTGCCGTTGCGCAGGCGCCGCCAGCCGAGAGAGGCGAGCATGGTCACGTGCTCGGCGAAGTACTCCGGGGTGGGATGCAGGTCGATGTCGTCGATCGTGCAGCGCAGCCGACGTGAACCGGTGATCGTGAACCGCAGCGTCCCGTGGGGTCCCTCCGGGATCATCGGGTCCTGCTGGATCGTGAGGGTCTCGCCCGGCTCGAGATGCGACAGGCGATCGCCGACGTGCAAGGCGAACGTGCGCCAGGCGTCGTCGATGTTCGAGTCCACGGTGAAGTCGGTCATGTCGACTCCCTTCCTCGTGCGCTGACGAGCATGCGCATTGTGCAGCGATGTCGGGATCGGGAGCACGCTCCACCGAGCTGTTCGACGGCCGGCCCCGAACCCGCCTCGGAGTTCAGGTTAGGTGACCTGGCCGACAGACTTGGTCGGTTGAACAGACCCCGCGATGAACTCGTTGCCCGAACCGTACTCCAAGGTCGGTGACCCGGCTGAGTCAGGCACAGGTTGTCAACCGACAACGAGTAGTTGTGTCCCCAGCCTTGGGGACACGCACTCGGACCGCCGCTCAGACGCTGAGCCGCTGATGCCAGCGCAACGTCACCGAGGTCCCGTCGGGCCCGCTGGTGACGTCGGATGCGTCACTGAGCGCCGAGATCAATGCGAGGCCGCGCCCGCGATAGGGCGACGACGAGGCATCGGATTTCCAGCGCCCCGAGTCGGTGACCGTGACCTCCAGCGATTCGTCGCGCGTCACGTGGGCGCGAACCCCGATGGCACGGGACCGCGTGGCGGAGGACTGGGCGGCGGAGGGCTGAGGGCCGGGCGAGGGCACGTCAGCGGCGTACGCGTGCTCGGCCGCGTTGGCCACGGCCTCGTAGACCGCGAGGACGATGTCGCTGCGACGTTCGGCGTCCACGTCGAGCGTCGCGTCCAGCCACCGTGTGAAGTGCTGCCGAAAGAGGTGGGCGGACTCGGGCGTGGCTGCCACCGACAGCGTCAGGCCGCCGTCCGAGTCCTCGGGGCGCGGGTGGGCCGATGAAATCCGGACCATCGGCGTCTAACCAGCCGGACGGTCGGCCAGCCCCTCTGTGGTGGTCATGGCCGTGACCGCGTCGTTCAGTGTCGGGTAGAGCACCATCGTCTGGTCGAGTCCCATCACGGTGAGGGGCCGTGTGGTCGCCGGTCCGGCGGCCACGACCCCGAACATGCCTCTCGGCGCGATGGCCTCATGGGCGGCGACGAGCGCTGCCATGCCCGCCGAGGCGAGGAATTCGGTGGTGGTCAGGTCGATGATCAGACCGTCCGGTTGCCCGCTCAGCGCCTGGGAGACCGCCTCGGACAACTGCGGAGCGGTGAGCACGTCGATGCTGCCCTCCACGGTCAGGATCACCAGCTGCTCGTGCGCCGCGGACACCACCGTCATCAGGGCGCGTCCGGCACTCAGGCCGTTGTCGTCGACGATCACAGCGTCAGGATGTTCTGCCTGCATCGGTGGTGGCCCTCTCTACGGGGGACTACAGCAGGCCGGTGTGCGGCCCCGTCCCGGCGATACGTATGACGGCAGTTGCTCAACCGGTGCCGTCCATCGTGCCATGGGACGCCGTCGCGTCGGTACCGGGGTGAGCGAGAGATTTACCGAGTGATGAGTGACTACTTGCCGAAGAGCCGGTCGAGGAACGGGATCGTGTCGGCTTGCGACCGAACCAGTGTTCCGCTGTGGTCACTCGGATAGGTCCGGAAGGTCACCGGTTGGCCGTTGGCCGCCAGCGTCGCGGCGTACGCCGCGGTGGTGGGATACGGCACGTCGGTGTCCAGCAGGCCGTGGCCCATGAAAAACGGCTTGTCGAAACCTTTTTCGGGCATGCCGAGGTAGTCGGCGAGGGTCGCCGAGAAGTTCGGCAGGCTGGTCAGCGGAGCGGAGAAGTAGTCGCCGACGGAGACTCCCCGGAGCTGCTCCTCGAACTCGCCGACACACTGTGTCTCGGCGAGCGCCACATACTTCCGGCCGGTCGGCGTGAGGATGCGATCGATGCCGAGTTCGGGGTGTGCGTATCGGAGGCCGGCCGTGATGTAGCTGAGGTAGGCGGTCAGCGCGGGTGTGATCGCCACCGGCGGTACGCCCGGGCCGGCGATCTGGACGAGGCGTTCGATGTAGGCCGGCGTACCGGTGCCCACGGCGCCGCGGTAGTCGAGTGCGGGACCGCCGAATTGCGTGGCGTAGCGCGCGGTGTAGATCGCCGCGCCGCCGCCCTGCGACTGCCCGACCGCCGCCCAGGATCGTGACAACCGCTGTGCGGCAGGCAGACTCGCGGAGAACTCGCGACCCGCCCGCACCATGTCGACGACATTGTGGGCCGTGGTCCGGCCGTCGAGGTAGGCATGCAGGCCGGGGGTGCCCAGGCCGGCGTAATCGCTGGCGACGATGGCGTATCCCTGCTGCATCCACTTGGCCAGGTACGGCAGGTCGCGCTCCGGGAGGCCTGGTCCCCGGACCGACGGCGCGCAGTCGTCGCCGATCCCGGAGGTCCCGTGGGCCCACGAGATCACCGGCCAGCCGCCGGGCGGGGCAGTGCCCTCGGGGATGAAGACGGTCCCGGTGCTCAGCGCCTTGTTCCCGAACGTGTCGGTGGTGACGTAGGTCAGGACGGTGGCGTCGGCGGACCCGGGAACCCAGAACTGCGGCGCCAGCGGGCGCGACGAGACGACCGAGCCGGTGTCGCCGAGAGTCGACGGTGAGGCGATCGCCGGACCGGCGGCGAGGGTCCCGGCCGCGCCGGAACTCCCGATCACGACGGCCGCACACGCGGCGAATGCCAGAACCCTGCGATGCCATCGAGTCACGGTCCTCACCGTACTGCGGACGAGTCCCGGTCGTCGATTCGCTCACCTATCCCGTTGCTGCGCAGCCATTTCGGTGAGCGGTACCGGATTCGGTGAGCGGGGCCGGTGGCCGCGGCAATACGCTGGGTCGGACAATCCCGACAGACAGGTGCCACGACATGGCGTTGCAGACGGTCGACCTGCCGGCTCCGGCGGAGATGCGATCCAGGTGGGCTGCCTACGCAGCTCTCCTGGCGGTACGAGGAGAACGCTGGGCGCAGGGCGCGCATGCGACGCCGGACGGGTGGCACTACGACGACGGTGGCGGCAACTGGGTCGACGTGGTGCTGGTCGGTGCCGACCGGGCGGTGCTCGTCGGCCACGATCACGAGTACTCCGACACGTACTTCCGCGAGGGCGCCACATATTTCGGCGAGTCGGAGACCGACCTGCTCGGCGGCGCGCCGCCGTGGTGGGAACCGGCCATCGCGTCTCACCTCGAGAGGCAGCGCACCGACGGCATGTGGATCGGTTTCGTCTACGGTTTCGACGGCCGATGGACCCGATCCGGTTACGACCTCGCCGACGGTTTCACCAGTGTCGGGCTGCCGTTCACCGATGACCCGAAGACCGTCGATGCGCTCGACGATCTGCTGGCGAACTGGTTCGTCGAATTGCGACTGGCGCCCCCGGCCGACATCCGTGCCCGTCTGCGAGAGATCATCGAGCCCGGGGCGGAGGTGACCGCGGCGGGTCTGCAACGGATACTCGGACCGGCGGGCGCACATGCCGACATCCCCGGGGCAGTGGCTGCGGCGCAACGGTTCTGACGATGTCAGGTCCGACGCGCCGCACGTCCGTCACTGCGAGCGCAGCTCCCGCTTGAGCAGTTTACCGCTCTGATTGCGGGGGAGTTCGTCGACGAACCGCACCTTCTTCGGGACCTTGAACGGCGCGATCCGGGACCGGACGTGCTCGATCAATTCCTCCTCGGTCACCGACCGGCCGTCCCGCACCACGACGACCGCGGTGATGGCCTCGATCCACTTCTCGTCCGGCTCGCCGATGACGGCCACCTCCGACACCGCCTCATGGGTGTAGACGGTGTCCTCGACCTCACGTGAGGCGACCAGGATGCCGCCGGTGTTGATCACGTCCTTGATGCGGTCGACCACGGTGATGAAGCCCTCGGCATCGCGGGTGACGAGGTCGCCGGAGTGGAACCAGCCGTCTCGGAACGCCTCCTCGGTGGCCGCGGGGTTGTCCCAGTACCCGCGGCAGAGTTGCGGCGAACGATAGAGGATCTCGCCGGGGACCCCGGGCTCGACGTCGTTCCCGTCGGTGTCGACGACGCGCGTCTCGACGAAGAACACCGGGCGACCGCACGACGACGGCCGGTCGTCGTGTTCCTCCGGGCGCAGAACCGTTGCGAGCGGGCCGATCTCGGATTGCCCGAAGCAGTTGTAGAACTGCATGCCGGGGAACTGGTCGCGGAGCCGGTTCAGCACGGTCACCGGCATGATCGACGCGCCGTACTGCGCCTTGCGCAAGGAGGACAGATCGCTGGTGGCGAGGTCGGGATGATTGGCCAGCGGAACCCACACCGTCGGAGCGAGGAACAGCGAACCGATGCGGTCGGCCTCGACGCGCCGCAGGATCTCCGGGATGTCCGGCGTGGCCATGAGTCGGACGGTCGCGCCCACGGAGAGGTACGGCAGCATGAAGACGTGCATGCCCGCCGAGTGGTAGAGCGGCATGGCGATCAGCGGATTGTCCTCGGCCGTGAAGTCCAGCGCGATGACCGACGAGACGTACTCGCTGATCAGTGCGGCGTGGGACATCATGGCGCCCTTGGGCTTCGACGTGGTCCCCGAGGTGTACAACAGCTGCGCGAGGTCGTCACCCGAGGCCCGGGAGTCGAATGCGGCGGGCGGTTCGGATGCGGCCGACGCGAGCAGCGAGTCGTCGGCGTCACGCAACGGGACGACTGCCTCGACGTCGGCGAGATCGCCGCGGATCTCCTCGACCCGCTCGGCCAGCGCGGGGTCGACGAGGACGGCGCGTGCGCCCGACTGCACCACGAGGTAGCGGAGCTCGTCACCCCGGAGCGCGTAGTTGATCGGCACGTGGACGAGTCCGGCGCGACAGCATGCCAGGAAGCCGATGACGTAGGCATCCGAGTTCGTGCCATAGGCCGCGACCCGGTGCCCCTGCTCCAGGCCGCGGGCGAGCAGGCCGGCGGCGGCAGCGGACACAGCGTCGTCGAGCTGACGATAGGTGTAGTCGCGGTCGTCGAAGACCAGCGCGGTGCGGTCGGGATGCCGCGCGGCGGACCTGCGGAGAATCCCGTCGATGCTGTTGGTGGAGGAAGGTCGCGAAGCCATGCCGACGACAATACTTGGACGTCCTAGTGACACACCACCGATTGCGTGAGGTGGGTTCCGCCCATCAGGGCCAGAAGATGGTGCCGTTCAGGAAGTCCTGCGCGAACCGGGCGCCGGTCCGGTACTCCCCGCCGAGCGGAACCCCGAAGTACCCGCCCGCACCGCCGGTGTTCTCCCACTTCTGCCGGATCTGGCCCCACACGACCTGTGCGCCACCGGTCTTGGACCACGTGACGACGCCGCCCTGGAAGTCGTTGCTCCGCCCGCTGCCCGACCGGTACTCGTTGCTCACGGGGTAGCCCAGCGCGCCGCGCTCCGCGCCGGCCTGCTGCCATCGACTCCGGATCGCGCCGCCGACCTGATGCGCGGTGCCGCCGTCGGCTGCCGGGTGCCAGTAGAACGACGTGTCGCGCGAGAACGTCTGGAAACGGCCGCGCTTGGCGGCCGCGCGTTCGGGACCGGTCGGGACGCCCCACTTGAAGAACCCGCCCGTCGAGGCGTACGCCTGCTCGATCTTCCCGCCCACCAGGTGCCCGTTGATGACGCGGTCCGCATGCGCGTTCGGCGCGAACATCACCAGCGACGCCATCGCCGCCACGATCGCGACGCTCGCCAGACGTACCCGCACTCGCCTACGGGCGGATTCCGGGCGGAGGTCACGAGAGGGGCGTCGGGTCGACGTCGTCAGAGCAGACATGCGCGCGATGGTACGGACGTCCCAGGGTGCCTGCTGTTGGACAGCTCACACCCGTGGTGCGGTCACGGAGTCCCCGCAGGTGCTTCCGGGTCGGCGGGGGCGTCGGCCCGAGGCGGGCTCTCCGTGGTCGTCGTCGTGGTCGTGTCGGGGAGCTCCTCGGCAGGGGTTGCGGGATCCGCGGAGCCGTCGGATGCCGGTGGCTCGGATGCCGGTGGTTCGGAAGCCGGGGCCGCCGGCGGCGCGGCGATCCAGTTCGCCGATCGGACGGTCACCGATCGCGACGCGCCGACCGCCGTCAGCGTCAGGGTCCACACCCCGGTGCCGGTGGTGGAGCCCGACACCCCGGGGCGGTGCAGCGCGGAACCGGCGACCGACCGGGTCACGCCGTCGGTGCACGAGAGCGTGACGGTACCGAGTGCTGGACCGCCGGGAACCGTACAGCCCACCGACAGCCCGGCGTCGACGAAGCTGAAACTGCCGACGACCTCCCCCGATCCGCTGAACGAGGTCGGCGTCGTCGGCGTTTCGGCCGGTTGGTCGGGCCCGGGCGCGCCGGGCTCCGTCGCGGGTCCGGGGAGCTCGGAGCCCGGGGCCTCGTAGCCGGGCTCCTCCGGGACGGGTACGTCGGAAGCCGGCACCGGGGCGTCCGGGGCCGGGGAATCCGGGCCGGGACCGGGGGTGTCGGGGGCAGCCGAGTCCGGTCCCGATGAGTCGGGGGCCGAGGAGTCCGTCGACGGCGCGCCTTCCGGCAGGCCGTCGTGCTCCTCGGCACGCTTCTCCAGTGCGGGCGCGGCCGCGGGATTGCCCGCTGCGAGGAGGCCGTTGTGCTCGGCGTCTTCGTCGGTGGCCGCCTCGAACGGGGTGTTCAACGCGGCCGGGGTGGGCAGCGGACCGGACGGTGGCGGGAATCCGCTCAGGTCGAGCAACCCGCCCGCCGGTTGCGAAAAGATCTGTCCGGTGAGGAAATTCAAGAGCTGGAGAACGTCGCCGGCGGGCGCCCCCGGGTCCGGGACCGGCGGCGCGGGGACGATCGTCGTCGACTTGCCGACCGCGGTGACGTGCTGGTTGTTGTACGCGATCCGGGCGACCGACCGGCTCTTGTAGCCCTCCCACGGCTGTCCGTCGAGTCGATACCCACCGAGCGGGGCGGCGGCCGGCGGGGCGAGCGGATTCCCGCAGGAACACATCGCGCGCGGCACGCCGGCGGAATCGACGTAGACCGCGGTGCCGCGTTCCAGGACCGACTGGAACGGGACCGCCCGGCCGGAGGTGTACGAGTGATTGGTGACCCAGGTGTCGGTCGTCAGCACCACCGGGGTCAGCGTGTTCAGGTAGTGCGGGATGTCGGCGGTATCGATGCCGTAGACCCCGGCCCACGCGCGCGCCGCCGGCGGATCGGCGAGCAGCCGGTTGCTGAGCGCGGCGGTGTCGCAGGCAGCGGTGTCGCGGGAGCCGTACAGCCCGGCGTCGGTGCCGTTCACCGCGCGGCCGCCGAGGTCGGCGGCCCCCGCCGTGCCGGTGAGGGCGACGTTCGCCGGCAGGTCGCCCGCCCCGGCCACGAGGACCGGATCGGTGAACGGGTCGATCCCAGGATCGTTGGCCGCGGTGAGGGTGAGGCCGGGTACGAAGATGTCCCCATCGCGCGCCTTGACGACGAAGACGATGCCCGCGGCGAGGATCAGCGCCAGGACGACGACGATCGCGCCGAGCACGAGAGTGAGGGCGCGCCGGCTGTCGGACTGCGGCGGCACCGGGCCGTACGGGTTCGACGGGTGGGACGGGGGACCGGGCGGATAGGTCATCTCGGAGCTCCTACTGGTCCACTCCTGCCGGGACGCATGCCGTGGAGTGGCGCTCCGCGGGGGCGGGGCGGATTCAGCGAGACGGCTCGCTCGCCGAGCCCAGTATCGGCGCGGCGTCTCGCGAGGAGCAAGGCTTGACCAGCATATTTACGGTGCTGAGGCGAAATCTCGACCGTTTGGACCACACCGGCGTAACGCCTCGCCCGGGTCGGCCGACACCACCCCGGTCTGGGTGAGCTGAGTCAGACCCGGCCGAACACCATCGAGTCCTCGACCTTGTTGATCCGGTGGTCGATGGCGTCGCGGTAGTAGTTGTGCCGCACCTGCCAGTGACCCCGCGTGCCCGACTTCGGCAGCGCCTCCGGGGACCGTTCGACGTAACCCGCCTTGAGGTCCCACAGCGGCCGCGAACCCATGACCTCCGAACCGAGATGGGGATAGGCATGGGTGTAGCCGTTGGTGCGCATGTACTTGACCAGGTCGGCGACGGCGCGCGCGGTCATGTCCGCGCGCAGGGTCCACGACGCGTTCGTGTAGCCGACCGACCAGGCGAGGTTCGGCACGTCCTCGATGAGGTAGCTCTTGAAGACGAATCGGTCGTGGGGTTTCACCTCCGCACCGTCGACGCGGAGCCGGGTGCCGCCGAAGCCGAGGAGTTGGAGCCCGGTCGCGGTGACGATGATGTCGGCGTCGAGGTGCTTGCCCGAGGTGAGGGTGACCCCCGAGGCGTCGAACCGGTCGATGTGGTCGGTGACCATCTCGACGGTGCCCTCGGCGATGTCGGCGAACAGATCGGCGTCGGGGACCATGCACATGCGCTGATCCCACGGGTTGTAGGTGGGATTGAAGTGGAGGTCGACCGGATAGTCCTCGGGCAGGTTCGCCACGACGTTGCTCCGGATCATCTTGCGCCCGAGCTTCGGGAACCGGTGGGTGAGGTGCACGATCGCCGCGGTCTGCGCCGCATATCGGGTGCGGATGACCTTGTGCGCGGCGTGGGGCGGCAGCAGCTTCTGCACGAGTGGCGCGAGGTACTGCTTCTGCTTGGACGAGAAGATGTACGACGGCGAGCGTTGGAGCATGGTGACGTGCTCGGCCTGCTCGGCGAGGCTCGGGATGAGGCTCACCGCCGTCGCGCCGCTGCCGATCACCACGATCTTCTTGCCTCGGTAGTCGAGGTCCTCCGGCCAGTGCTGCGGGTGCACGATCTGACCGGTGAAGTCGTCGGCACCGGCGAATCGCGGCGTGTACGGGTTGTCGTAGTCGTAGTAGCCGGTCGCGAAGATGACGAACCTGGCGCGGTAGGTCTCGCGGCGCCGGTCCTCGCCGACCTCGACCCCGAGCGTCCAGGTGTCGGTCGTCGAATCCCAGTCGGCGGTCAGGACGTGCTGACCGAACCTGATGTGGTCGGTGATCGAGTACTTGGCGGCGGTGTCCTCGATGTACTCCCGGATGTCGGTCCCGTGGGCCAACGCGCGCGGCTTGCGCCACGGCTCGAACGGGTAGCTCAGCGAATAGATGTCGCTGTCCGAGCGCACGCCGGGATACCGGAAGAGGTCCCAGGTGCCGCCCATGCGTTCGCGGCGTTCCAGGATCAGATAGTCGGCGCCGGGATTCTGCTCTGTGAACCGGTAAGCGCAGTCGATGCCGGACAGGCCGGCGCCGATGATGATCATGTCGCGCACGGATGGCTGTGTGGCGTCGGTGTCGCTGTCGGTCACGGGGACCTCCTCGGTGGGGCTGCCTGGCGTGCTGTCATCATGCAACACTTGTCCTCAGATGTGAACGGAATCACACCGAACCGCAGGCCAGCCCGTCTGCGGTCGTCATCGAGCGAGGTCGAGGGGACGCACAGATGCCGATGGAGAAGCACACCTATTGCCGGATCTGCGAGCCGCTGTGCGGCATGATCGCCACCGTCGAGGACGACCGGCTGATCTCGCTGCGGCCGGACAAGGAGCATCCGCTGTCGCGGGGTTTCGCATGCCCGAAGGGGATCGCGTTCACCGAGATCGTCAACGACCCGGACCGTCTCCGGCACCCGCTCCGGCGACGCCCGGACGGCGAGTTCGAACAGGTCTCATGGGAGACCGCGCTCGATGAGATCGGCCGCAGGCTCGTCGAGGTCCACCAGACCTCCGGCAGCGACTCGATCGGTTGGTACTTCGGCAACCCCGCGACGTTCTCCACCGGGCACGTGCTGTGGACCGCGATCTTCATGAACCTGCTCGGCACACCGCACGTGTATTCGGCCGGATCGCAGGACGTGAACAACCGGTTCGTCGCCAGTCACTTCCTGTACGGGAACCCGCTGACCGCACCGATCCCCGACATCAATCGCGTCGACTACCTGGTGATCATCGGTGCGAACCCGGTCGTGTCGCACGGCAGTGTGATGAGCTCCCCGCGGATCCGCGAGGGTCTGAACGCCATCACCGCACGCGGCGGGTCCGTCGTCGTCGTCGATCCCCGCCACACCGAGACCGCCCGCGAGTTCGACTGGCTGCCGATCACACCCGACACCGACGCACTGTTCCTGCTGTCCGTGCTGCATGTGCTGTTCGACGAGGACCTCGCCGACCGCGACCGGCTTCGACGGCAGGCGCGGGGAGTGGGGGAGCTCGAGACGCTCGTCGCGGCCTATGCACCGGAGACGACCGCGGATCGCACCGACATCGACCCGGAGCGCGTCCGTGAGGTCGCCCGCTCGCTCGCCCGGACGGAGCGGGCAGCCGTGTACGGCCGGGTCGGGACGTCGTTGGGGCGCACCGGGACACTGACGACCGCGCTCCTGGACATGGTCAACCTCGTCGCCGGGAACCTGGACGTGCCGGGCGGGTCCATGTTCGGCGATCTGGGAATCCCCGGGCAGCGGCTGGGAGTGAGCGCGCTGCAACGGGTGTCGAGCTTCCGGTGGGCCGGACGTCGGAGCCGGGTCGGCGATCTGCCACAGGTCCTCGGGACGGCGCCGGCGTCGCTGATGGCCAAGGAGATCACCACGCCCGGTCGCGGACAGCTGCGAGCCCTGTTCGTCAGCGCGGGCAATCCGGTGCTGTCGGTACCCAACGGCGACGAACTACGTTCGGCGCTGGACGAACTCGATCTCATGGTGTCGCTGGACATCTACCGCAACGAGACGAACGCGCGGGCCGACTACATCTTGCCGGCGACCACGATGTACGAGCGCGAGGATTTCCTGCTCCCGTTCCAAGCGCTGTTCACCACCCCGTTCAAGCAGGCGACCGAGGCGGTGATCCCCCCGCAGGGTGAAGCGCGGGAGGAGTGGACGGTGATCAACGAGCTCATCGGTTTCCTCGCTCCGGAGAATGTGCTGATCCGTTCGCTACATGTCGGCAACCGGTTGGCGCGACGCATCGGTCGTCCGGTCACCCCGCGCGGGATCTCCGACCTGGTGATCCGAATGGGGTTGGGCGGGGACCGATTCGGTCTGCGTCGGGGCGGGTTGACCTACCGGCGCCTGGTCGAGGACCACCCGCATGGGGTCGTGGTCGCCGAGAACCTCGCACCCGGGCAGCTGAGCAAGAATGTCACATACCTCGACGGTCGAATCCGGTTGGCTGCGCCGGAACTGATGTCCGAGATCGATCAACTGGGTGTGGACGTCGACACGGGTTATCCGTTGCGGCTCATCGGAATGCGCGAGATACGTTCGGAGAACAGCTGGCAGCACAACGCGCCGATGCTGCTGCGCGGCGGACGGTCTCACGCGGCCCGGATACATCCGGACGATGCCACGGCACGCGGCCTGGCCGAGGGCGACCTGGCGACGGTGGCGTCCCGACACGGACGGATCTCGTTGCCGGTCACCATCACCGAGGACATCAAGCCCGGTGTCGTCGCGATTCCGCATGGCTGGGGCCACAACGGCTCCGGTGGATGGACGCAGGCGAATGCCGCGGCGGAGAATGATCTGGGTGCCGGCGGAGTGAACGTCAACGCGCTCATCTCCTCCGATCCGGCCGATCTCGAGCGACTCGCCGGGATGGCCAACATGACCGGGGTGCCGATCCAGGTATCGGCGATGTCCGAGAGTCGCCTTCAGTCGGCCGACACAGTGGAGCCGGCCCGGCACTGACCGCGCACAGCACGATTCTCACCGACGGGTCTCGTCGGTGAGAATCGTGGAAAGTGCTGTCACACAGCGGCTACGGTGAGATCACTCGCCGGCCGGGGGCATCAGCACCGTGTCGATCAGGTAGACCTGAGCGTTCGACGTGGTGACGCCGCCGCAGACGACGCCCGACTCGTTGACCTTCAGGTTGTCGCCCGAACCGGTCACGGTCACCTGCTGACCTTCGAGAGTGGTGTGCTCACCGACGATCTTGTCCGGAGCCGCCTGGCCCTCGACCACGTGGTAGGTCAGGATCTTGTTCAGCAGGGGGGCATCGGTCTTGAGCTGCTCGACGGTCTCCGGGGGCAGCTTCGCGAACGCGTCATCGGTCGGCGCGAACACGGTGAACTCGCCCTCGTTCAGCGTCTTCACGAGGTTCACCTCGGGATTCAGCTGGCCCGAAAGTGCTTGTGTCAGCGTGGTGAGCTCGGGGTTGGTGGCAGCCGCGGTGGCGACCGGCACGCTGGACATGCCGTTGACCGATGCCGGGCCCGAGGGGTTGGCCTCGGCGTATGCGGCGCAACCGGGTCCGACGAGATTGGCGGCGGGATCGGCCATCGCGCTCTCGCTCATCATGGCGCTGGATTCGGTTGCCGCGCCGGTGGTCTCGCTCGAGGTGTCAGAGTCGTCGCTGGAACAGCCGGCCATCACGCCGACGGCGAGGACCAGTCCGGTCAACGCTCCTGCTACGCGGGGAACTCGCTTGATCATCGTCGATCCAATCTGTGTTGGGGTGTCGACTGCGCCGTGCCGGCAGCCTCACAACGTCTTCGGTGCCGGGCGATCCGCGGATTGGTCAACGACGAGACTGATCGTGAAGGGCGCCTTGTCGGTCAGGCCGTCGAGGGCGTCACTGGGCCCAATCCTGGTCGGCCCAGCCCTCGGCCCAGTCCTGGCCTTCGGAGACCGCGCCCATGGTGGTCTGGCCGTCCAGCGCCTCGCGGATGATGTCCGCGTGGCCGCAGTGGTGCGCGGTTTCCCGGATGAGATGGATGATCATCGTCCGGATCGACGACCACTCGCGCTCGGGCGCCCACGGCGCGGTGGGCTGGGGAATCAGCTCGTCGAGGTTCTCGGCGTCGGCGATCACGCGATCGAGCTCGAGCGCCGCACGGTCGTACTCGGCCAGCCACCCGGCGATGGTCTCGTCGTCGCTCATCACGTACTCGGTCATGGCCTGACTCATGTCGAACTCGGCGTTCTCGTCCCGCTCGGTGATGATGCGGGCAGCGTTCTCCTCGCCATGCGCGAGGTGCTTGATCAGGGCGCCGATGGTGAGGGTGCTGACCGTCGTCTGCTTGCGCGCGTCGGCGTCGGAGAGGCCACGCGCGGTGATCTTGAGCATGTTGCGCTGGTCCTGCAGGACGGTGAGCAGCTCCTTCTTCTCGCCGGTGACGTCGACGCTGACTTCCGCGGGGGTGTAGGTGCCCATGATGTGTCCTCTCTGTTGGTGTGAGGACCACGTTATGAGCGATAGAGGACAGATTCGGTCCTCGTTCAGCCGGGTTCTTCCATCAGTCGTAGAAACCGTCTGGAATGCGCCCAGCAGCGCGACGCCGGCGACGATATGTCGCCCGATTGGGTCTGCTGAGTGGTTTTCAGCCGGGTGGCAGAGTCCTGGTCTGAGTCAGCAAATCTGTTGAACCGGGGGCCGGCACGGGCGACCATGTCCGCATGACCTCGAACGGCGGCACCCCGACTGACGCGACTTCGCCGCTCGCGTCCCTGACGCGCAAACCCGAACGGGCCGCCGACCGTGCGTTGCTCGACGCGCTGCTCGACGAGGCGAAGGTCGGGACCCTCGGTACCGTCGTCGACGGACTGCCGTGGTCGGTGCCGATGCTCTTCGCCCGGGACGGCGACTCGATCCTGCTGCACGGTTCCACCGGGGCGGGCGCACTGCGGCACGTGGCCGCCGGTGCGCCGGTGACCTTCACGGTGTTCGTCCTGGACGGCCTCGTCGTCGCCGACACCCTCTTCGACCACTCGGCGAACTACCGTTCGGCGGTGATCCGGGGCGTACTCGAAGTGTCGGGCGATGCCCTGACGGACCTCGAAGTGCTGTCGGACAAGCTGATTCCCGGGCGTGTGGCCGAGGTTCGGCCGACGACCCGCAAGGAGCTGGCGGCGACCGTCGCCCTCCGGTTGCCGATCGCCGACGGTCAGTGGATCGCCAAGGCACGGACCGGTGGGCCGGGCGGGGAGTCGACGGACTGGACTGGGGTGGTCCCCGTACGAACGGTGTACGACGCCCCGCTCACCCACAGCGGCGAGACGCCGCCCGAATCGGTACGGGCGCTGGTGGGCCCGTCGCCGTCGACCGAAGCGTGCGAGTGACGGAGAAGCGCAACCAGCGGATAGGGGTGTGATCCGCTGGTTGCGCGTCCGGTGACCGCGTCGGGTCGGGCGAGGTCGTCGAAGCCCGGCCGACGGGGTCGGTCTGGGCGCGGCCGGGCTCGGTGGGCCGCGCAACCGGTTCATCGCTCCCGCGCGGTGGCGCCGTTACGCGCCCGAGCGACTCATCTCTGGCGGAGCAGGAACCGCTGGATCTTGCCGCTGGGTGTCTTGGGCAGGGCGTCGACGAAGTGCACGGTGCGCGGGTAGGCGTGCGCCGCGAACTGCGTCTTGACCAACTGCTGGAGCTCGGCCTCGAGAGCGTCGGAGCCCTCGACCCCGTCGGCGGTGACGACGAAGGCCTCGAGGACCTCACCGCGGAGTTCGTCCGGGCGACCCACGACGGCGACGTCGACGACCGACGGGTGGGTGATCAGGACGCTCTCGACGTCGAACGGGCCGATCCGATATCCGGCCATGATGATCACGTCGTCGTCGCGTGCCGTGAAGAAGTAGCGACCCTCGTCGTCGACCCGGCCGGTGTCGCCGGTCAGGTACCACCGCCCGTCCGGCGAGAACCGCTGCTTGGTCTTCTCCGGTGCGTCCAAATAGCCCTCGAACCACATCAGCGGGCTGGCCGGGACATCGATGGCGATCTGGCCGTCGACGATGCCTGCGGCGAAGCCGGGCATCGGCTGACCCATCGAACCGGGCACGAGGGTCTCGTGCACCGACTCGTGCCAGTGGTTGTTGATGAACATGCCGTGTTCGGTCTGGCCGTAGTGGTCGCGGACCTCGGTGCCGATGGCGCGGAGCGCCCAGTCGATGACGTCGGGGGTCAGGGGCTCGCCGGCCGAGGACGCCCGGCGCAGCGAGAACCCGGAGATGCGCGAGTCCTTGCTGAGCGCGCGGTACACGGTCGGCGCGGCCGCGAAATTGGTGACACCGAGGTCGCCGAGGATCTTCGCGGTCAGCTCGGGGGTGAATCCGGCGTGCAGCAGGAGGTTGCGCCGGCCGGCGGCCAGCGGACCGAGCACGCCGTAGTAGAGGCCAGAGGCCCAGCCGGGGTCGGCGGCGTTCCAGAACACGTCGTCGGCGCGGACGTCGAGGCCGAAGTGCATGTAGGCGACGAACGAGGCGAGCGCCTTGACCGGGACCGGAACACCCTTCGGCGCCCCGGTGGTGCCGCTGGTGAAGAGCAGGATCAGGGTGCCGTCGCCCCCGACCGCCACCGACTCGGTGACCGGTTCATGCGAGGAGATGAGTTCCTCGAACTGCTCGCCGGCGATCACCGTGGTGATCCCGTCGATGCCGGCGAGTTTGTCCGCCTGACTCGGCTCGGTGATGACGACCTTCGCGTCGCCGGCCGCCAGGCGCATCTCGATCGCGGGTGTGGCGAACGCGGTGAACAGCGGGATGTAGATCGCGCCGAGTCGGGCGATCGCGAGGAGCGAGACGACGAGTTCCTCGCGTTTGCCCATGAGGACGCCCACCGTGTCGCCGCGACCGACGCCCATCTCCGCGAGAGCCGCGGCGAGTCGCTTGGACCGCTCGGCGAGCTCGCCATAAGTGATGTCGGTGGTGACCGGGCGAACACCGCCGGACTGCTGATCGCCGGTCTGCTCGACCTCGATCACGGTGAAGGCGATCGCGTCGGGATCGTGACCGTCGACGAGCAGCGACGCGGCGTCGGCGTCGGGCGCCCCGTAGATTCCCAACCAGCGGTCGACCATGTCGACGGGCTTCGTGGTGGCCTGTGTCATCGTGAACCTCGCTCCGTACTGAGTAAGCTGAGTCACAGTGTCCTCCGCGACATGCCCCCGGAACACCCCCTGAAGAGGGGGAGAAGTGAGGTGAGATGCCCGAGCCGCTGAGCGGGATCGTCACCGAGGCGTTGCGTCGAGTGCGCAGGTCCAGCGGGGTGCCGCTGGCCTTCGCGGGCGTCCTCAGCGGTCCGTCGAACCTGCGCCTGCAGCATTTCGCCGGATCGACGGTGGGAGCGTTGAACGGCGTGTCGGTCGACGTCGGCCACGGGCTGGGCGGCAAGGTCGTCTCGCTGAACCGCCCGATGGTCGTCGACGACTACCTCCGCACCCCACGCATCACCCATCGCTACAACACGATCATCGAGCGGGAGGGACTGCGCGCCATGATGGCCGCGCCGGTGATCGTCGACCGCTCGCCCGTCGCGGTGCTCTACGGCGCGTTGCACACGCCGGACCCGATCGGCGGACGGATGCTCGACGTCCTCGCGATGGAGGCGCGCACCGTCGAACACGAGATCGTCGCATCCCGCGCACGTCTGGAGCACGCCGCACAGGACGAGGCGGAGATGCGCGACCGGATGACCGCGGCCTACGCGCGGCTTCGGTCGCTGGCCGAGACGGTCGACGACGCCCGGCTCGCCGACGAACTCGCCGCGATCACCGAGGCCCTGATCGCCGCGAGCCCGGCGTCGACGGCGCAGGTGGAACTGACCGGCCGGGAGCAGGACGTGATCTCCCTTGCCGCTCTGGGCTATTCGAACGCCCGTATCGGAGAGACCCTCGGTGTCACCGTGTACACGGTCAAGGGCTACATGAAGGATGCGATGCGCAAGCTCGGGGCGTCGTCGCGGCTGGAGGCCGTGGTGACCGCCCGCAGTGCCGGTCTGCTGCCCTGACGCTTCCTCTGCTCCCTGAGGAGCGCCCGGAGCTTGCGGAGGGCGCGTCACGAAGGGTCTCGCGTCCCCGGTGGGGAGGGGTTGATCCGCGCGCAGATGGGTATCACCGGGTCCCATGCGAGCACTCTCAGCGGCACTGCTGGCCCTCGGCCTCATCGGAACACTCGTGGTCGCCGCCCCGGCGCCGGCGCATGCGGCACCGGCCGAGACGTGTGGAACCGATCTCCGCCCGGCCGACCGCGAGCGGATCGTCGAACTCAGTACCTACGATCAGGATTCGCGGGACCTCCCGCTCGTGCAGCTACGACGCAACGTCGCGAAGCTGTACGGGATCGTCGACATACTCACCGACCGCCGCGACCGTCGCGGGTTGTTCGCCCTCGGACTGGCCGCAGTGGAACGCGACGCGGTGATGCCGCTGCAGAACACTCCGCGCGTGTTTCAGACGCCGCGGTGGGCGCCCGTCATCAGTCTCGAACTCCTCAACCGGTTCCTCGACGCCGTGCGAGGCGAATTCGGCGGCGGACCTGTCGCACCCCAGTGGCGGCACTACTTCGACATGGCCGACGACTGCGCCGTCCCCGGCCAACGGGTCGCGATGGCCGGCTACAACGCACACATCACCGTCGATCTCGCGTATGCGACCGCCGACGCCCAGGCCACGACGGCGAATGCGCGGGATTTCTTCTTCATCGTCGACTCAATTGCCGCACACGGTAATTCGATCGTCACCGCGACACTCCGAGAATACGGCGTCAACCTCGGACCGATCTTCCGGTTCTACGTGGTCGGTGAGGGCCTCGACCGCGTCGTGGGCGCCGGCCGGGCGACCGGGCCGATGCTGCGGGCCGCCGACGTCGGATACAACGTGCTGACGTTCCGCAACGGACTCGCGCTCCAGGATCCGGCGACCGCTGCTCGGGCACGCGGTGACGTGACCGGGCTGTGGAACACCGGCGAGACGGCGTTGACCGCGTTCCAGCGGGTCGGGCTGGTCCGATGACCGGCCGGTCGGCCTCATCGGTGGGTGTCGGGCAGGTCACGTCGGAAGGGCCGGAATATCCCGAGCGGGGTCGTAGTTGTACCCCGCGACGGTGACGGACTCAATGCCCCGGGTCCCACCCTTTTGCCGCTTCGAGCGGCCTGTTTGCCGAGAGGCGCACTGACCGGCACCGTCCCTTTACACATCGAAGCCGCCGACCCCTCGGGTCGGCGGCTTCGCTGTTCTCCGAGCAGACGGGTCTCAGTGGTCCCGCAGCTTCTCGATGAGCTCGTCCTTCTTCAGGTCGGAGTAACCCGAGAGGTCGAGTTCCTTGGCGCGGTCCTTGAGCTCGTCGACCGTCCAGTCCTCGTAGGACCCGGACTTGCCGCCGCTCTTGCCGACGTCCGACCGTGAGCTGTTGGCCGCGGCGTTGGCGATCCGAGCGGACTTCTCCTTCGAGTTGCCCTCGTCGCGCAGCTTCTCGTAGAGCTCGTCGTCCTTGACCGAAGGTCCAGGGTCCTTCTTCTTCTCTGCCATGGTCTACCTCCTCGTGGTGGAGATGAGCGGTCCGCACCAGGGTTGCCAGATGCGTCGGTGGTCAAACAACGGGATCGGGGTGGACGGATCGGACGCGGTGTTCACGATGACCGAATCCGAAGCGGGTGCGCGGTTCGTCGAACTACGGTTACATCCGAACGGGCGCGTGGATAATCACAGTAGACGACGACCACTCTGAGTAGTCGATATTGATCGGTACCGATAAGGTTGTGGCGATGTGTTCCGGCGACGTCACCCATGCGTCGCCGCACTCGCAGCACACGTCGCACCCGTACCCCGAACAACGCAGTTGCGGAAGGAACAACGTATGTCGCAGACAGTCAAGGGAGTGATCTCGCGCAGCAAGAAGGCGCCGACAGAGGTCGTGGACGTGGTGATCCCGGACCCGGGTGCGCGTGATGTGGTGGTGGCGATCAAGGCGTGCGGTGTCTGCCACACCGACCTGGCCTACCGCGAGGGCGGCATCAACGACGAGTACCCGTTCCTGCTCGGCCACGAGGCCGCGGGTGTGGTCGAGACGGTTGGTTCCGATGTCACTCATGTCGAGGTCGGCGACTTCGTCGTCCTGAACTGGCGGGCGGTGTGCGGGCAGTGTCGAGCATGTAAGCGGGGGCGTCCGTGGTACTGCTTCGACACCTTCAACGCCAGCGTCCCGATGACCCTGACCGACGGCACCGAACTGACCCCGGCGCTGGGCATCGGCGCGTTCGCCGAGAAGACACTGATCCACGAATTGCAGTGCACCAAGGTCAATCCCGACACCGACCCTGCCGTGGCCGGGCTGCTCGGCTGCGGCGTGATGGCCGGTATCGGGGCGGCGATGAACACCGGCAACGTCGGCCGCGGCGACTCGGTCGCGGTCATCGGGTGTGGCGGTGTCGGTGACGCCGCGATCGCCGGTGCCCGGTTGGCCGGTGCGACGACGATCATCGCGATCGACCGCGATGCGTCGAAGCTGGAGTGGGCGAAAGACCTCGGTGCCACCCACACCATCGACGGCTCGAAGGTCGATGATGTGATCGCCGCGGTGCAGGAACTGACCGACGGCAACGGCGCCGACGTCGTGATCGATGCGGTCGGCCGCCCGGAAACCTACAAGCAGGCCTTCTACGCGCGCGATCTCGCCGGGGTCGTCGTGCTGGTCGGTGTGCCGACCCCAGAGATGACCTTGGAGATGCCGCTGGTCGACTTCTTCTCCCGCGGTGGTGCGTTGAAGTCGTCGTGGTACGGCGATTGCCTCCCCGAACGCGACTTCCCGATGCTGATCGATCTCTACGAGCAGGGTCGTCTGCCGCTGGACAAGTTCGTCACCGAGCGCATCGGCATCAACGACGTCGAGGCTGCGTTCTCGGCGATGGAGGCCGGCAAGGTGCTGCGATCGGTGGTCGAGCTGTGAGCGGCGAACTGCGTATCGACAACGTCGTCACCTCGGGCACCTTCAGCCTCGACGGCGGCACCTGGGACGTCGACAACAATGTGTGGCTGGTCGGCGACGACGACGAGGTCATCATCATCGACGCCGCACACTCGGCGCAGCCGATCCTCGCCGGCGTCGGCAACCGCACGGTCAAGGCGATCGTGCTGACCCACGGGCACAACGACCACGTCACCGTTGCCCCGGAACTGTCGCAGGCCACCGGAGCGCCGATCCTGCTGCACCCCGGCGACGACATGCTGTGGAACGACACCCATCCCGATGTCGCGCACCAGGATCTCGAGGACGGGCAGAAGATCGGGGTCGCCGGTACCGAGCTGACGATCATCAACACCCCGGGCCACTCGCCGGGCTCGTCGGTCATCCACCTGCCCGAGGCCAAGGTGCTGTTCTCCGGCGACACCCTGTTCCAGGGCGGGCCCGGCGCAACAGGCCGCTCGTACTCGAGCTTCCCGACGATCATCGCCTCGATCACCGAGAAGATCTTCACCCTCGACCCCGAGACCAAGGTGTACACCGGACACGGCGACGGCACGACCGTCGGCGACGAAGCTCCTCATCTCGAAGAGTGGATCAAGCGGGGTAGCTGACGGCGTTGTGGCTCGGCCGACTACCGGCAGTTGCCGGTAGTCAGCCGGCCTCGAAGACCTTCAGGAGATCTCTGCGACAAGGCTTTTCAGCAACCGCCGGAAGGTCGCCGCCTGACTGTCCGACATGGCGCCGCTGAGTAGCTCGTCTTCCACGGCCCGGATCTCGGCCCGGACGCCGTCGAGTAGTGAACGCCCCTCCGTCGTGATCGAGACGGTCCACTGGCGACGACTCCCCGACCTGTCCCTGGACACGATGCCCCGCCGTTGGAGTTCGTCCAGGTGCTTGCCGAGCCGTGTCGGATCTCGCCCGGTGCGTTCGGACAACTCACGCTGCGACACTGCCGGTGTCGCAGCGACCTCGCGCACGATGGCGTACTCCCACATCGACAGCCCGGCGGCCCGGAGGATCGGCTCCTCGCGGGTCATCAGATGCGGTATCAGTCGCCCGAGAAGTGCGCCGAGATCGGGCTCTGCGCCCGAGCCCCTGTCGTCGTTCACCATCGACATCCCCTCTGCGATCGTCTACCGTGGTAGACGATCGCTGCGAACGGCTTCTCCCGTGCGGTGCGGGAGCATCCTCTCATCATCGCGGTCCACCGGGCCTGATCGACAGATTGATCGGGCATTGTCTGGAAGAAGGGGCGTCGAATGGACACACCGGCTTTGCGGGCGGTCACTGACGATGTGGGTGCGCATGTCTCGGAGATGACAGTCGGCGACATGGGCATCCGGACCACTTCGGGGTCGGGCGACCTCGGTGATCTATACCTGGCCGCCGTCGAACGAAACACGCGTCTCACAGCGCTCCTCACCGGCGAGGAGCTGAACTCTCGGCGAGCTGCACCGATGGACAGGGCATCGTTCCCGCTGGTGGCGGACCAGTACGGAGGCGGATTCGAACACCGATACCGGCGAAGTGCCGACCTGCTGGTCGCCGCCTTCGCCGAAGTCCTCGACACGCAACGGGTCGTCGACCTCGACGGCACCCACACAACTGTGCAAGCTCTCTACGATCACGCGGTCCGCGATGCCTTCCTGCTCACGTGGAACATCGCGACCGCAATCGACATCCGGTACCAGCCGCGACCCGACATCGTCCGAGGGGTCGTACAGACAATGCTCTCGGACCTCGAGGATGCCGATCTGGCAACGGCAGTCGACGTCCTCGTCCAACTGACGGGTCCACACCGGGACCAGTGAGCAGTCGCGGTTGGACTGCGATGAGCCGCGTCCGTTGGGTGTCGCGGTCCGCTCAGCCTCTTCTCAGGGGTCGGAATCGGCCGCTCGAGCCGCAGGCGTAACGTCGCGCGGATGAGCGATTCCGCGGTCCGCAACATCGACCACCCCGATCAGGCGCCGGTACCCCGCAGCCGCATCGTGGTCGCGTCGATGATCGGGACGAGCATCGAGTTCTTCGACTTCTACATCTATGCCACGGCCGCGGTCCTCGTGTTCCCGGTGCTGTTCTTCCCCAAGGGGGACGACACCGCGGCGCTGCTGTCGTCGTTCGCGACCTTCGGCCTCGCGTTCGTGGCGCGGCCCATCCGCTCGATCCTGTTCGGGCACTTCGGCGATCGCATCGGACGTAAGGCGACGCTCGTCGGTTCGCTGCTCACCATGGGCATCGCGACCTTCGTCATCGGCCTGCTGCCCACCTACGATTCCGTCGGCTATCTCGCGCCCGCGCTGCTTGCGCTGATGCGGTTCTGCCAGGGCCTCGGGCTCGGCGGGGAGTGGTCGGGCGCAGCGCTTCTCGCCACCGAGACGGCCGAGAAGGGCAAACGGGCGTGGGCCGCGATGTGGCCGCAGCTGGGTGCGCCGATCGGGTTCTTCTTCGCCAACGGCACCTTTCTGCTGCTGATGCTCGCCCTCGATTTCGATGCCGCGACCGCCGACCCCGACCACGCCTTCATGACCTGGGGCTGGCGAATCCCGTTCCTGGCCAGTGCGATCATGGTGGCCGTCGGGCTGTACGTGCGTCTGAAGCTCACCGAGACACCGGTGTTCGCGAAGGCCGTCGCGGACGGCAAGAAGGTCAAGGCGCCGCTGGCAGAGGTCGTCAAGACCAGCTGGCGTCCGCTCATCGCGGGCACGTTCATCATGGTCGCGACGTACACGCTGTTCTACATCGTGACCACCTGGGTGATTTCCTACGGCACCGGCAAGGTGACCGACGAATCGGGTGTGAAGCTCTCCATCAGCTACGTCGACTTCCTGCAGCTGCAGCTCGTCGCGGTCCTGTTCTTCGCCGCGTGCGTGCCGATCTCGGGTCGCCTCGCCGACCGGTACGGCCGCCGCGCCTTCCTCATCGTGATCACCGCGGCGATCATCGTCTTCGGTCTGTGCTTCCAGTGGCTGCTCGACCCGGCGTCGATGACCGACGGCATGATGCTGTTCTTCCTGATCCTCGGAATGACGCTGATGGGTCTCACCTTCGGGCCGATGAGCGCGATCCTGCCCGAGCTGTTCCCGACCAACGTGCGCTACACGGGTTCGGGCGTGGCCTACAACGTGGCGTCCATCCTCGGCGCCGCCGTGGCCCCGTTCATCGCGACGTGGATCGTCGCCGACTACGGCGTCGGCTGGGTGGGCGTGTATCTCGCGGTCGCCGCCTGCGCCACGATGATCGCCCTGCTCAGCGTCAAGGAGACCAAGACCGTCGACCTCACCGAGGTCTGAGTCAGCCGCGCTGCCGACCGGGATTGTCGGCGGCACGGCGTACCGTCGAACGGGTGAATGCCCGTCCGGTTGCAGGTGAGGCGACATGAAGCTGACCGACGTCGTCCAGACCTCCGCGGATGTCGCGCGTGACCGGTCGCGAACCCGCAAGACAGCGGTGCTCGCGGAGGCGCTCTCGGCGACGACGGACGCGGAACTGCCGATCGTCGTCGCATGGCTTTCCGGCGAGATCCCCCAAGGGCGTCTCGGCGTCGGATGGCGGTCGTTGTCGAAACTGATTGCGGCACCCGCGGAGTCGCCGACTCTGGAGGTCGCGGCCGTCGATGCCGCACTTGGTGAGCTCGCGTCGGCGTCGGGTCCCGGTTCGACGAAGCGCCGCGGCGAGATCATCGCGTCCCTGTTCGCGGCGTCGACCGAAGCCGAGCAGAAGTTCCTCGTGGCACTGCTCACCGGCGAACTGCGGCAGGGAGCACTCGCCGGGGTCATGACCGACGCCATCGCCAAGGTCACCGGCCAGGATCTGGTGCTGGTGCGTCGGGCGAACATGCTGACCGGTTCGCTGCCGGAGACCGCGGCGCTGGCCCGGTTCGGGGCCGAAGCGTTGGCCGCGGTGGGCCTCGAGGTCGGTCGTGCCGTCGAACCCATGCTCGCGACCCCCGCTGACGATCTCGATTCCGCTCTCGCGCTCCTCGGGCCCGACCTCATCGTCGACTACAAACTCGACGGAGCGCGGATCCAGGTTCACCGCAAGGGAACCGAGGTCTCGGTGTTCACCCGCACATTGCGGAACGTGACGGCCAACGTGCCCGACCTCGTCTCGGTGATCGCCGCGCTACCGTGCGACTCGGTCATCCTCGACGGGGAGACGTTGATGCTGTCCGACGACGGCCGACCGCGGTCGTTCCAGGACACCATGAGCCGCTTCGGTTCCGGGCCCACGGCGGCGGGTGAACCCGAACGCCTGCTCAAGCCGTTCTTCTTCGACTGCCTGCATCTCGACGGCACCGACCTGATCGACCGCCCGCTGTCCGAGCGGCTCGCCGCCATCGACTCGATCGCCCCGCAGCTGCGTATCCCGGCCGTGACGCGGCCGAGTGTCGAGGAGGCGCGCAACCACTTCGACGCCGCGATGGCCGACGGTCACGAGGGTGTGATGGTCAAATCGCTCGACGGCCTGTACGTGGCCGGCCGTCGTGGAAAGGCATGGCAGAAGGTCAAACCGACGCACACCTTCGACCTCGTCGTGCTGGGTGCCGAGTGGGGGTCGGGGCGTCGCTCGGGCTGGCTGTCGAACCTGCATCTCGGCGCCCGCGATCCGGAGACGGGGGAACTCGTGATGGTCGGCAAGACGTTCAAGGGCCTGACCGACGAGCTGCTGCGCTGGCAAACCGAGGAGTTCCCGAAACACGAGACGCACCGGGACTCGTACACGATCCACCTGCGCCCCGAGATCGTCGTCGAAATCGAACTCGATGGTGCGCAACGGAGTTCGCGCTACCCGGGTGGTGTCGCGCTGCGCTTCGCGCGCGTGGTCCGATATCGGCCGGACAAGACCGCGGCCCAAGCCGACAGCATCGAGGCGATCCGCGCGTTGTTGAAGTGAGCTCTGGAAGCCACCCGTGGAAACCGGACAGCCGCCGATATATGCCGCCGGCCCGGCTCCACGGGGTGGTTTCCAGGAAACGGCCCGGTCAGGTCAGCGACAACTGCGCCACCGGAGTGGTGGTGGGCCGGTCCGAACCGCCGGGTGGTTCGACGGTGAACGCCAGCGTCGAGGCGGAGTTGATCCCGGACAAGACGGCGGTGGTGACCGGTTCGACGTCCTTGTCGGTCATCGTGCCGGCCGAGCGGGCGCCGTCCGGCCCGATGAGCCACATCTGATACACCGTCCCCGGTTGAGGCGGCGGGACCGAATCCATGACCAGTACGCCGGTGTCCGCAGACTTCGCGAGGTAGACGGTGACGTTCCCGGTCGCGACCGGACCGCCGGTCGATCGCAGGTCCTCCGCGGAGAAGACCTGCTCGGCCGGTGAAGCAAGCGGGCGCACCTCCGGTTCCGGGGAACTCGACTGTCCGATGACCCACCCGGCGGCGCCGATGGCGACGGCGAGGACCGCCGCGGCGGCGAGATATGTCCAACGGCGAGACCTGCGTCGGTCATCGGCCCCGGTCGCCGGGGAGCCGGCGGCGGATTCCGGTTGCCCGACGTCGGTGCCGGCTGATGCGGGGTCCTGCGGGGGCATCGGATGATCCGACGCGCCGGACACGACCGGCCCGGACGCGGACGCGCCCGCCGGTTCGGCGACGTCCGGCGCGTCGAGACCCGCGTCGGCGCGCGCGGCGGACAGGATGCGGTCGCGGAGCGTCGGCGGAGGTGGCGTGGCGGTCGTCTTGCTCATCGCGGCCAGCGCCTCGCGGGTCGCGCGGACCTGCTTGTCGAACAGGGCGCGGACATCGTGCGGCGCCGCCGCGACGCGCGCCTGGACGTCGCGCAGTTCGACATCGGAGAGTGCGTCGAGCGCGACCAGCGGTGCCATCTCCAGCAATTCGGCAGCGTCGGGATCGAGATGATCAGCCATCACGTGCCTCCTGCCGTCGTCGAACGATCTGTTGCTGTCCCTCCGAACGCCGCTCTCGGCGGGCGGGCGTCACGTTTCCGCGTGGGCCCGGAGGCAACGAGGCTGCGGCAAGAAGTATGACGTGCGCGGATGGTGTCCGGGGTACTCGGGCCGTCGGCTGAACGACTCCTGGTGGAGTCGGGCGCCGGTCGCGTACAGCGAGAGACAGGCCGTCGCTACCGGCGGCAGCGTCGCGTCCGTGCCGGGCCACGCGCTCGCGACGTCAGTCTGGGACCCGAGTGTCATGCCACCTGTTCGGACCCATCGGCGTCCCGGATGGGTTGGTGACGGATGGGTCGGGGGAGGTCAGCGACGTTCGGTGGATCACATCCGCACCGGCGTACCGCCGGGCATCCGCTGATCGGTCGGGACGATCTCGGCGCCGAGGGGCAGAAGCGACACCGGCACCATCTTGAAACTCGCGATGCCGAGGGGGATGCCGATGATCGTGAGGCACATCGCGATGCCGGTGGTGATGTGCCCGATCGCGAGCCACAACCCGGCCACGATGATCCAGATGACGTTGCCGATGGTCGACGCGACGCCCGCGGTCGGCTTGCGGATGACAGTTCGTCCGAAGGGCCAGAGCGCGTAGCTCGCCATCCGGAACGAGGCGATGCCGAACGGGATCGTGATGATCAGGATGCAGCAGATGATGCCGGCGACGACGTAGCCGATCGCCATCCACAGTCCGCACAGGACGAGCCAGATGACGTTGAGGATGGTCTTCATCCCACCATTGTCCATGCGGCGCCGACCGGTGGGGATGAATGCGAGACGCGCGAGGCCTGCCCGCGGCCCGGCCCGACATTACGATGACCGACGTGGCGGGAAGTCCGGGGCGGGCGCGAGAGGCGGTGTGGGCGGTGCTCGCCACGGTCGTGCTCGTGATCCGCATTCTGGCGACCATCGCGCTCGTGCTGTTCGTGATCGGATGGGCCGTCGCGGCGGTCCGCGATTCGCTCGACAACGCGTTCCTCTGGCCGTCGATCGGTGCCGGCATCGCACTGCTCGCGAGCACCTACGTCTACGGCCACCTCCGCGCGCGCTACCCGCGGCACAACGGCTGGATTCCGTGAGTTCTGCGCACCGCCGCTCCCTCGGTGCGTGCGGCGCCCGCCCTCGCTCCCTCAGCGCTGAGCGAGGCCCCGCTCAGCGCTGTTGAGTTGCGGGCTAGGCCCGCCCCCGCTCCCTGAGGAGCGGCCGGAGCTTGCGGAGGACGCGTCACGAAGGGTCCTGGCGAGGCACGCTCACCAGGCCCTTCGAGGCTCGTCGCTATCGCTCCTCGCACCTCAGGGAGCAAGAGGACACTCGCACCGCAAGGAGCATGGGGAGGCTCGCACCTCGGCGAGCATGGGGAGGCCCGCTCCTCTGGGGGTAGAGGGGGGCGTCTGGTCCCCGCAGGGACCTCAGGACGCGACGCGACCCAAACGGGCGAGCAGCGTCGTCTGACGATCGGCGCCGGCCGGGATCTCGACCTTGCGACACACGCCTTCGGAGTAGATCGCGTCGCCGAAACCGTCGACAGCGGCTTCCATCTCGGACAGGTCGTCGTCGGAGAACCGATGGTCGGCGCCGGCTGCGCGGGCGATGTCCCAGCGGTGGGCGACCATGTCGAAACCGTAGAAGCGGATGAGGGTGTCGCCGATCGTGGTCGGTCCGAAGTGTCCGTCGAAGGTGCGCTGGCCGACGGTCGGGTCGGCGAGTAGTCCGGCGACGGTGTCGCGGTGGGTGTGCCAGGCGGCGGCCGGGTCGTCGAGCGAGGGTGCCGGTCCGGCATCGATGTCGTGGCGGGAGAAGAACTCGCGCTGGGTGTCGATGACGTGGCCGACGACGTCGCGTCCGGTCCATCCCTCGCACGGCGAGTCCGCGGTCCAGGTGCCGGCGGGCGCGGCATCGAGGACGGTGGCGAAGCCGTCGGCGAGGCGGACGTAGTGGGCGAGCAATGGTGAGGTGTCGTTGATTGCGGTCATGATGAGAGTCAACCGCGAGACCACGGGACGGTGATTGATGAAACCCGACAATCCGGCGCGGCTCGACGACGTCGAGCGCGCGCACCTCATCGACCCGTCGGACGCGAGCTTCCGCATCGGACGGTGGGCGCCGAGCCCCGATCTGGACGAACTGGTGCGCCGCTTCTGGGTGCCGGTGTGGTGGGTCCCGCCCGGGGCGGAGGCGCCGCAGCGCGTCCTGCAGTACCCCGTCTGCCTCATCGTCGTCAGCAACACCTACGCCCGCTTCTACGGCGTGGTGACCGGGTTGTCGGAGACGGTGCTGACCGGCGACGGCTGGGCAGTCGGGGTGATGCTCACGCCGGGCGCCGGGGGAGTGCTGACCGGTGACGTCGGGAAATGGACCGATCGGCATGCCGAACTGTCCGAGGTCTTCGGCGACCGGGGCACCGACCTCGAGCGGTCGGTGCGGTCGGTGATGGCCGTCGAACCCGGCGTCGAGGCAACCCAGCGTTCTGCGACCGACCGCGTCGAGGACTGGCTGCGGTCGTATCTCCCGCTCGACGACGACGGCCGGCTGATCAACGCCATCGTGGAGTACGTGGAAACCGATTCGTCGGTGGTGGCGGTCGCACAGATCTGCGAGCGATTTCACCTCACCGAACGCAGCCTGCAGCGGCTGACCCGGCGTCGTCTCGGTCTCACCCCGAAGTGGCTCATCCAACGTCGACGGCTCCACGAGGCGGCCGAGCGACTGCGCGACCGGTCGGGGACGCTCGCCTCGCTGGCGGCGGAGCTGTCCTACGCCGACGAGGCGCACTTCGTGCGTGACTTCAAGACAGTCACCGGTATGACCCCGCGGACGTTCTCCGCGCGGTTCGGCTAGGCAGGGTACGTCGAGCGGGGCGCAACGACGACGACCTCGGTGGTTGTTGCCGAGATCACACCGCGGCAGGCAGAATCGTCGACATATCGGGCAATCGACTCGGCTGATCGTACGGAGGGTGCATGACGGACGCGGCTTCGGTGGCCACGCGCATCCGCCGGGCGTACGAGGACTTCCTCTCCGGCGGCAATCCGCCGGCCGATGCGGTTCGGTCGATCGTCCGCGACTCGTGGGCGAGGTCCCTGACCGGCGGAGTGGACCCCAGCGACGCGACCCCGAACGGCGATCGTGCCTCCGCGATGTCGCCTGCGGAGTTCGCCGCCTACCGCGCCGCGCATCCCATCACCGCCGTCCGGCCGTTGGTGCAGTCCCTGATGGTCGACGCCATCGCCGACACGGGGGTCGTCGTCGCCCTGACCGACCAGTCCGGGCGCCTGCTGTGGATCGAGGGCGACTCGGCCGCCCGTGATCGCGCCGGCCACATCGACTTCGTCGAGGGCTCGGTGTGGAGCGAGGAGGTCGTCGGCACCAACGCCCCCGGACTGGCACTGGCCGTCGATCGGAGTGTGCAGGTCGTCGGGCCCGAGCACTTCGCCGGACCCGTCCAGGAATGGAGTTGTGCGGCGGCGCCCGTGCACGACCCGCTGACCGGGCACGTGATCGGTGTCATCGACGTGACCGGCGGGCGCGAGGTCGCGGCGCCGTTCGCGCTGGCGGCGGTCCGGTCGGTGGTCGCCGCTGTCGAGCGCGAACTGCGGGCGGGCGCCGTCGATCTCGCCGACCCGGCCACCTTCCACCCGTCACCGGGCTCGCGGGCCGCGGCCCACCTCGCCGTGCTCGGTGACGGTCCGGGACGCTGGCATCGCGCCGCCGACGGGCCCGGCGCCCGCACCCTGTCGCGCCGGCACGCCGAGATCCTCGTTCTGCTGCAAGCATTTCCGGAAGGTCTGAACACCGAACAACTCGCCTTGAAGCTGGCCGAGGACGGGCTCGACCCGGTCACCGTGCGGGCCGAGATCTCCCGACTCCGCCGCGACCTCGGTGCCGACGTCGTCGCGAGCCGGCCCTACCGGCTCACACTCGACATCACTTCCGACGTCGACGATCTCCGGTCGCGCATCTCGTCGGGTTCGGACCTCGCGTCGGTCGTCGACGACCTCGGCCGCGGCGGACTGCTCGCCGAATCGAGCGCACCGGGCATCGTCGACATCTTCGAGGAACTCCGCGAGGACCTGCGGTCGCGGCTCTTCGCGACCGGCGACGTCGCGGCCCTGCGGCGGTGGACGTCGTCGACCCACGGACGCGACGACCTCGCCGCCTGGCGGCGCCTCGAACATCGCCTGCCCGCCGGCGACCCCGACCGTGCCGTCGTTGGCGGCCGCATCCGACTCCTGGACAAGAGGTACGGGGCGTAACCGGTCTGAGCTGCGTGAACAGCAGGTGGCCAACGTTGCAACGCGCGTGCAACCAACCCGCTCCTAAGGTGTGCAGCAGATCACAACGGACGCCTTCGGTGTCCCGTGTGACATCCGCAGAGCGTCCTCAGCTGAGGCCCACACGCAAGGAGCAACCATGACCGTCTTCGCAAAGCCGGGTGCCGATGGCTCGGTGATGAGCTACGAGTCGCGTTACGACAACTGGATCGGCGGACAGTGGACCCCGCCGGTGAAGGGTCAGTACTTCGAGAACCCGTCGCCCGTCGACGGCAAGGTGTTCTGTGAGGTGGCCCGCTCGACCGCCGAGGACATCGACCTCGCGCTCGACGCCGCACACAAGGCCGCACCCGGATGGGGCAAGACCCCCGTCGCCGAGCGCTCGCTCGCCCTGCTGCGCATCGCCGATCGCATGGAGGAGAACCTCGAGAAGCTGGCCGTCGCCGAGACCTGGGACAACGGCAAGGCCGTCCGCGAGACCCTCGCCGCCGACCTCCCGCTGGCCATCGACCACTTCCGCTACTTCGCCGGCGCGCTGCGCGCCCAGGAGGGGTCGATCTCCGAGGTCGACGAGGACACCGTCGCCTACCACTTCCACGAGCCGCTCGGCGTCGTCGGCCAGATCATCCCCTGGAACTTCCCGATCCTGATGGCAGTGTGGAAGCTGGCACCCGCTCTCGCCGCGGGTAACGCGGTGGTGCTCAAGCCCGCCGAGCAGACGCCCGCGTCGATCCTGTACCTGGTCAGCCTCATCAGCGACCTGCTCCCCGCCGGAGTCCTCAACGTGGTCAACGGATTCGGCGTCGAGGCGGGCAAGCCCCTCGCCTCGAGCAACCGCATCCGCAAGATCGCGTTCACCGGTGAGACCACCACCGGCCGGCTCATCATGCAGTACGCGTCGGAGAACCTGATCCCGGTCACCCTCGAACTCGGTGGCAAGAGCCCCAACATCTTCTTCAACGACGTGATGTCCGCCGACGACGGATTCCTCGACCGTGCGCTGGAGGGCTTCTCGATGTTCGCGCTCAACCAGGGCGAGGTGTGCACCTGCCCCAGCCGCGCGCTGATCCAGCAGGACATCTACGACGAGTTCATCGCCAAGGCCGTCGACCGCGTCGGAAAGATCAAGCAGGGCAACCCCCTCGACACCGACACCATGATGGGCGCGCAGGCCTCGAACGATCAGTTCGAGAAGATCTCCTCCTACCTTGCCATCGGCAAGGACGAGGGTGCCGAGGTGCTGATCGGCGGCGAGGCGGCGGATCTCGGCGGTGACCTGTCGGAGGGCTTCTACATCAAACCGACTGTCTTCCAGGGCAACAACAAGATGCGCATCTTCCAGGAAGAGATCTTCGGCCCGGTTCTGGCGGTCACCACCTTCAAGGACTTCGCCGACGCCATGCACATCGCCAACGACACCCTCTACGGACTCGGCGCCGGAGTGTGGAGCCGCGACGGCGCGACTGCCTACCGGGCCGGCCGCGAGATCCAGGCCGGCCGGGTGTGGACGAACACCTACCACGACTACCCGGCACACGCTGCCTTCGGCGGCTACAAGCAGTCCGGTATCGGTCGCGAGAACCACCTCATGATGCTCGAGCACTACCAGCAGACCAAGAACCTCCTGGTCGGTTACGCTCAGAGCGCCAAGGGTTTCTTCTGACCCGTCGAGCCCTTCGAGGCTCGTCGCTAACGCTCCTCGCACCTCAGGGAGCGGAGGGGTCGCGCTCCTCGCACCTCAGGGAGCAGATGAAAGGTGATTGACGATGACCGCCGAGCAGAGTGTTCCTGATCGCGTGGTCGCCACAGACTCCGCCGTGCAGCTCCTGACCAAGTTGTCGGAGCTGCACGGCGGCCTCATGATCCACCAGTCCGGTGGGTGCTGTGACGGCTCGGCCCCGATGTGTTATCCGGTCGGGGAGTATCGCGTGGGCCAGCGAGACGTGCTGGTCGGCGAGATCGAATTACCCGAACCCATTCCGGCCGTTCGGGTCTGGATCAACGGTGACCAGTTCGAGCTGTGGAAACACACCCAGTTGATCCTCGACGTCGTGAAAGGCCGCGGTGCCGGATTCAGTCTCGAGGCACCGGAAGGGGTTCGTTTCCTCTCGCGGGCACGGGCTTTCACCGACGAGGAGAACGACCTGCTGGCGACGTCGCCACCACTGACGGGGGCCACCGCCGGCCCCTGAGGTCCGACCCACACAGAATGCGTCGTAGGTACCGGAAACCGGTACCCACGACGCATTCTGCGTTTGTCCGCGGTGTGTCACCACTGGTCGAAGCCGACGTTGACCTGGGGGTATCCGGTGTCGATGTGGTTGTTCATCCAGTAGTTCTGGGCGTGGGGTCCCCAGATGCTGCTCATGGCGGTGTTGACGTTGTGGGGGTGGTTGGTGAGTTGGTAGTTGGCGGTGGGGCCGAAGGCGCCGATGCGGTAGATGGCGTTGACGTCGAGGTGGTTGGTGAAGGGTGCGGTGGCGGTGATTGTTTCGGTGGCTCCGGGGTA
Source organism: Gordonia sp. SGD-V-85 (assembly GCF_001456905.1). Taxonomy (NCBI): domain Bacteria; kingdom Bacillati; phylum Actinomycetota; class Actinomycetes; order Mycobacteriales; family Gordoniaceae; genus Gordonia; species Gordonia sp. SGD-V-85. Next base: position 45,627 of record NZ_LNQO01000023.1, on the reverse strand, counting down.
GAGGATGTGTTGGGGTGCGTTGATCCATTGGCCGCCGTCGGCGTTGGCGCCTTGGAGGTATTCGGGCTTGTCGGTGTGGTTGGTGATGGTCATGGCGACGGTGGGTTCGCCGGGGCGGGTGATGGGGAGGGTGCCGGCGTGGGCTGCGCCGGCGGCGCCGAGGGCGATGCCGGTGGCGGCGGCGAGTCCGAGGGTGGCGGTGGCGATGCGGGTGGTGGTTTTCATGGTGGGCTCCGGTGTGGTGTGGGGGTTGTGTTGGTGACACCACTGACTCTGCCGGGGATGGGTGGTCGGGGGATTCCGCTGACCGGGTGATGGGTGGGGTGAATGGCACGTCCACCGATCGGGGGACGTGCGGTGGTGGTTGCCGGGTGGCTTCGACTCGGCTCCTCGCTGCGCTCGGTGCCGGCTCAACCAGCGGTGGGTGCCGGCTCAACCAGCGGTGGGTGACGGCTCAACAAGCGGTGCGCGGTGGTCGCGGGGTGGCTTCGAGAACGATGATCCGGGGTTGCGCCGGTTCGGGGTAGCGGAACGCGCAGGCAACTACCATCGAGGGATGTCGAACGCCGACGGCTCTCCGCCTCCCCGCCCGCGCGTCGCCGTCACGCCGCTGCGCCCGCAGCGGCCGGTCGGACGCTCCCCGGTCACTCGCTATGTGATCCTCGGCTGGTTGGTGTCGGTGGCCCTGGTCGTGGTGACCGTCGGCCTGACGCTGGTGTCGCTGAACGACATTCGGTCCGTCCTGGCCGCCGATCTCGTCCGGACCAATCCGGGCAGCGGGACCGATGCCGCACGCGCCGTGGACATCTCGTTGATGGTGGGCGGGGCGATCGCTCTGGTCGTCGTGCTCCTCGGGCTGTTCGGGTCCGCGCGACTCTGGGACAGTCGACGGTCCGGCCGGAGCATCCTGACGGTCGGTGCCGTCGTCGCCGTGGCCGGCGCCGTGGCCTTCCACCTCACCGTCAGCCCGTCCGCGACGGCACTCGCCGACGCCGGACTTCCGATTGTCGCCCAGTGGATTCCGGTGGCGGCCGCGCTCGTCGCGGTCGTCGCCACCGGAGCGTCCTACACCCGGTCGGTCACGGCATCCCTGCGCTGAAACCCTCGCCGCCGGTCCGGACCGCCTCACCGAGTTGGGCGACGATACCCTCGGCACTACGCACCGCGACCTGACACGCCGACGCCGAGGCCGGCGCGAGGAGCGGATGCCCGGCACGTGCCCGCCAGGTCCGCGCGGCGTCGATCGCCGCGTCCCGCAGTGTGTACAGGTCGGCGGTCGCGGGCAGTCCGAGGCGGGCCGCGGGATCGATGCCCGACCCGCCGATGAGCCGGGTGATCTCGGCCCTCTGATCAGGGGGGAGGTCAACGCCCCCGGCCCGGATGGTGCCGAGCAGACGCAGCTCGCGGAAACCGTGGACGTCCGCGAGTTCCCGGCGAACCGCGGCCCGGACTTCGCGCGCCCCCGCCGACGCTGACGCGGCCAGGAGGTGATCCATCGTCACCAGCGCCGAATGCGACTTGAGCTGGTCCGCGCGCTGCCCGAATTGGGTGTCGATGATGGCGCTCAGCTCCGAGAGTCCGCTGCGCTCGACGAGTTCGGCGGCCAGCGCCGACGACGAGCCGGCACCGAACCGGATGAGCGTGACCGCCATTCGGATGCCGAAGGCGCCGAAGCGTTCGGCCAGCGAACGCCGCAGCTCGGCGGGTATGTCGGGCAGGATGTCCGGACGGGAGAACCGGTCCATCGTCAGCAGGGCCGCCTCGAGGTCGGGTGCCGGGGTCGCGGCCAGCTGTGCCAGCGAGCGGAACTCGACCTCCCGCATGGTGCGGGCGGCCAGTGCCAGCAGTCCCGCCACCGGCACGACCGCCTGGCACAGGCCCGTGCGTTCGAGCTCGCCGGCGAACCGTCCGGCGATCTGGTGGGCGGAGATCATCGCATCCATCCGGCCGGCGCCGAGCTCGTCCGCCCGGGAGACGACGCCGATGACACCCAACGGGCCCGACGATCCGCCGATGGCCGACCCGATGCGGCGCAACATCGTCGTGTCGGTGGCGGTCAGCGAACGCAACAGGTAGACGACGGCGTCCACGCCGGACTGGCCGTCGTCGGGGGTGAGGAGCCGGATGGTCGACGCGGACAACTCCGTCGACAACGACGCCGTGCCCGGGGTGTCGACGATGGTCGTCGACTGTAGGGCACGGGCGGGCCACTCGACGTCCAGACGGTCGACGTGATCGGCGGTGAGCCGCCCGAAATCGAAGCCCAGTCGACCGCCGATGCGGGTGACCGGGATGCCCACCGCGCGACCGTCGTCGACGTGTGCGGTGACCGACGGCGACCGGCCGTTGCGGTACCAGGTGACGACCCGCGTGCACTCGGTGGCATCAGTAGGGGCGATGTCCTGTCCCACAAGGGCGTTCAGCAGCGTCGACTTGCCAGCTTTGAGCGAACCGGCCAGGGCGACCCGCACCGGTTGGTACAACCGGTGGGCGCACACGTCGAGCTCGGCCTGTGCGTGCGGGTCGTCGGCGAGGGCGGTGCGGGTGGCGTCGAGAAACCCTCGGACGCGGGCAATGTCGGTCATCGGCGCGGAAGCTCCGCAGCGGGCTCGTCCGGGTCGAGATGATCGGCCGCCTTGCGCAGCGCGGCGACCGCGGTGAGCCGGGACTCGAGTTCGGCGACGCGCCCGGATCGCTCCGAATCGGCGAGGGTCGCGGCAGACTGTGCGGCACTGAGGGATTCCGAGATCGAGCGTGCGGTCTGTTCGGCGACCGAGGTGAAGTGATCGCGGAGGACTCGCTGGATGACGCGCAACCGATCGCGGGACTCCTTGCCGACCTGGAAGCTGACGTCGTCGGTGAACGCGCGCACCGCGACCTTCGCCTTGGCGCGGCGTTCGAGGACCTTCGCCTCCTTGTCATCCCGGTACGCCTTGGTGCCCAGGAGCAGTCCGGCGCCCACGGACACCGGGTTGATGAGCGCCATGCCGACCATCGTCGAGATGAGTCCGAACATCAGCACACCGCCGTACGACCCGCGCATGCCGATCAACAGCTTCTGGGCGAGACCGACTCTGCCGCTGTCGAGTTCGGCGAGCTCGGCCACCGAATCGAGCACACCGGTCAGATCGGCGACGTCGATGTCGGGCAGCGAGTTCTGGCCGGCCGCCGCGAAGTGGTCGGCCACCCGCTCGGCGAGCCACACCGATCGCTCATGCGCCCAGACGAAGTTGTCACCGATGACGGCGGCGGTCTGATCGGCCAGCCACTCGCTCAGCTGTTCCCAGTCGACCCCCGGATCGCCCTCGTCGATGGCCCGCTCGGCTTCCCGGGTCACCGCGCGGAGACGGTCCCGCAGGTCGTGGTCGATGTCGGCGGCGAGGTCGGCGATGCCGTCGGCCAGCGTCTGCTGCCACTGAGCGGACTGACGCCGCATTGCCTCCGCGTCGGACTTGGCCTCCTGGAGTGCGCCGACAGCGCGGCCGGCGGTCTCCGGATCGCGCAGGGCGGCGAGTTCGCTGCCCAGGGTGAGCGCGAGGTGTTCGCTGACGACCCGCAGATCGGTGGCGACGGTCGTGCGGGTCGCCTGCCGTGCGGTGGACACCACGCGCTCGCGCAGGTACCGGTACAGATCGAGGAACCCGGCCTCCGCGTTGAGTTTCTCGTCGCCGAGCCGCAGCGCGTGGGTGCGCAGCACCGATGAGACGGGCAACAGCGGGATGTCGAGGTCCGCGGTCTGCAGATGGGTGCGGTCGGCGTCGAGGATGGCGCGCCAGTGCGGGTACAGGTCGGTCTTCGTGATGAGGCACGCGATGGTCGGGCACAGTCCGGCGACCTGCTGGAGGAAGGACATCTCCGGCGCGGTGAACTCCTGGCTGGCATCCGACACGACGAGTACCGCGTCGGCTGCCGCGACCATACCCAGAGTCGCTGCGGCATAAGGGTGTCCGTGGCCGCCGACGCCGGGGGTGTCGACGAGGACGAGGCCGTCGGCGAGCAACGGGCCGGGTGCCTCGATCTCGAGCCGAAGCACTTCGCGTCCACCGGCGAGCGGGGAGTCCGGGGTGATGCCGGCGATGGCGTCCATCGGCACCGGGATGCGGTTGTCGGCGGCCGGGCCGTCGACGATGAGATGGGCCGACGGTTGCGCGGCGTGCGAGATGACCGTCGGCACCGCGGTCGTCTCGTCGTCGCCGACCGAGCACACGTCCAGGTTGAGCAGTGCGTTGACGAACGAGCTCTTGCCCTGTTTCAGCTGACCCACCACGACGATCCGCAGGCGGGGGTCGGTGATCCGGGTGCGCGCGCCGTCGAGGCGACTGACGAGATCGTAACGGCCCGCCTCCCGGGCCACCTCGGACATCGTGGTCAGCAGGTCGCCGATGGTGTTCGGCACCTGCGTCCGTGCCGGGGTCGCCACTGCCGGGGTCGCCGGGGCTGGGGCCGTGGTCGCGGGTGGCCGGGGCGGGGCAGCGGCGTGTGCCGGTGCGGTCGGGGCTGCTGCCTTCCACGTGGAGGAGGGATCAGGTGCGTCCCGATCGGCGGCGTGCCGGCCGACGCGAGGTGGTTCGGCGGGTGGAGTGGTCATGGTGTCCTCACGGTAGCGGTGAGTCGGCCCGTCCGGTCGGCATCGCCGGGGCTCCGCACTCGTTCGGGCGGTGCGTGCGAGCATGCCGGGCGAAGGCGGGGCCGGACGAGGACCGCCCCGGGGCCGGCCCACGTCCAGGGTTGCTGGAGCGTGGGACGATCCCGGGGCGGGTTTGCCGACGTGACCCGGTCAGTCGGCGTCGGGTCCGGCGTCCGGGGTGTTGACGCCGATCCCGGTGTCTGTGTCGCCACCGAGGCCACCGGTCAGGCCTCCGGTGAGACCGCCGGTCAATCCGCCGGTGAGGTCGGCGGTCGTGTCGGCCACGCCTCCGACGGTCGAGTCGACCGCGCCGCCGACGGTGGTGTCGACCGAGCCGCCGAGTTCGGCACCGGTGTCGGTCACGCCGCCCAGGTCCAGGCCGCCGTCCGCGCCGGCACCGCCGCCGGCGTCCACGCCACCACCGACCACTGCGCCGCCGGTCAGACCACCGGTCACCCCACCGACGATGTCGGTGGTCGTGTCGAGGGTGCCGCCGACCCCGGCCTCGAGTGAGCCCGCGGCGTCGCCGACCACGTCCACTGCGCCGCCGGCCGTGCCGGAGATCGCGGTGGTCAGTTCAGAGGTGACGTCTGCGGGCAGCTCGGTGTCGAGCGCACCGCCCAGGCCGAGGTCGCCGCCCAGACCGAGATCCCCACCGAGGCCTCCGCCCACGCCTGCGCCGGCGCCGAGAGCACCGTCGAGAACCGGACCGGCGGTGGCGCCCAGATCGGCCTCGCCGAGCCCGGTGCCCAGGCCGGCGAGTCCGGTCTCGAGGGTCCCCTCCAGGCCGCCCTGCAGAGTGCTGTCCAGCCCGGCGACCAGGTCCGTGCCGGTCTCGGCGACGGTGCCCAGGCCGGCCAGTGTGCCCGCGTCCAGGTTGCCGGTGAGGCTGTCGACCACTGTGCCGCCGAGGGTTTCGGTGACCAGGAGCGGTCCGCCCACGGTGATGGTGCCCTCGGGGGAGAGGATGAGGCTCGGGTTGACGATCGCCTCGAGTTCGCCGGTCAGTGCCCCGCCCAGGCCACCCGTCGCCTCCAGGGTCGAGTCCAGGGTCGCGACGAGGCCGTCGGTGGCCGACAGATCCACGTCGAGTGCGGAGCTGAGAACGGTGCTGAGGGCTGCCGGGAGTTCGGCCCCGCCGGCCAGCTGGCCGGCCAGCGAACCACCCAGCTCACCGCTCAGCGCGGTCCCGAGGACGGCGCCGAGGGACGCGCCGAGGTCGGCACCCACATCCCCGCCCGCAGCCAGCACGGCCTCGAGGGTTCCGCCGAGGTCGGCGGCGGTCTCGGTCACCAGGCCCAGTCCCGCGCCGGCGTCGAGTGCGGCGTCCAGCGCCCCGCCCAGCTGTGTGATGAGGGCGCCGTCGACGCCGAGTGCACCGCCGAGGTCCGCGGCCAGCAGTTCGCCGACGTTCAGGCCGGCACCCGCGGCGGCGTCGAGGATGCCCTCGACGCCTGCGGCTGCGCCAAGCACCCCGCCCAGGGTGGCGCCGAGTTCGCCCGCGAGCTCACCGCCGCCACCGACGATCGCGCCGAGTTGCGCGGCCAGGTCGGTGGCCAGTCCGCCCTCGAGCAGACCCGTGAGGTCGGCGCCGAGGACGCCGCCCAGTTCGAGGGCGCCACCCAGCGCGGCCCCCAGGTCGGCGCCCGCGGCGGCACCGAGGACGCCGGTGAGCACGGTGCTCAGCGCGGTGTCGAGGCCGGCGCCGGCCGACAACAGTCCGTTGAGCGCGGCTCCGAGTTCGGTGCCGAGGCCGCCCACGACCCCGAGGCCGCCGCCGAGAGCGCCCTCGACCGCGCCACCGAGACCCGCGCCCAGTCCGGTACCGAGTCCCAGTCCCGCTTCGAGAGCGCCGCCGACGCCGGTTTCGAGCGCCCCGCCGAGACCGAGACCGGTTTCGAGGGCGCCGCCGAGTCCGGCAGTGAGATCGGCGGCCAGGCCACCTTCGAGGGCTGCGGCCAGCGTGCTGCCCAGGGCCGCACCGAGACCGGCGGCGGCTTCGCCACCGACTTCGAGGCCGGCGGCCAGAGCGCCGGCGAGAGTCGTGCTGAGATCGCCGCCGGCTTCGATCAGGGCCTCGACGTCGACGATCCCGCCGGCTTCGAGGACGGATTCGAGCGCCGCGGCGAGTCCGGCCTGAGCGCCGCCGCCGACACCGAGGACGGCGGTCAGGGCGCCACCGAGGACGGCGTTTGCGCCGGCCGCGCCGGTCAGGACCAGTCCGCCGGTCGCCGCGGCCGTCGATGTCAGGGCCACGCCGAGTGCGGTGCCGACGGAGGCGGCAGCGGTGCCGCCCGCGGCCAGGGTCGAGCTGAGAGCGCCGCTGAGGGTGGCGCCGAGTTCGCCGGACAGGTCGGCGATGGCCTGCGCGTCGAGCAGACCCGACAGCGTCGCCGAGAGGTCACCCGCGACATCGAGAGTGGAGGTCAGAGCGGCGGTCAGATTGCCGGACAGTTCGGCGCCGAGACCGAGCGCGCCGGTGAGTACCGCCGAGAGTGCGCCGCCCGCACCGAGACCGGCACCGAGCGCGGCCGCGAGGTCGGCGCCGAGTGCGCCGCCCGCGCCGATCGTGGCGCCGAGCAGACCGCCCAGCGTCGCGCCGAACGAGCCGGCGAGTTCGCCACCCAGTTCGAGCGCCGCCGACAGCTGCGCGGCGAGACCGCCCCCGAGTCCGAGCCCGAGGTCGGCGCCTGCGGCGAGGAGTGCGTCGAGCGAAGCCCCGAGCTGGGCGACCAGGGCGCCCTCGGCGCCGATCGCACCGGCCAGCGTCCCGGCGATGACCGGTCCGATGCCTGCGGCGAGCTCGAGGCCACCGTCGACGACCGTCTCGAGCGCGGCTCCCAGCGCGGCACCGAACTGCGCGGCGATCGCGCCGCCGGCGCCCAGGCCCGCGGACAGCGCCGCGCCCAGGGCGACGGCCAGCTGGCCCGCGAGGTCGAGGTCACCGAATGCGATACCGCCGAGGTCGAGATCGGCCAGGGACAGACCCGAGAGGTCGATGTCGCCCAGTCCGATGCCGCCGAGGAGACCGCCGAAGTCGATGTCGCCCAGATTGATTCCACCCAGATCGAGTCCACCCAGATCGAGTCCACCGAGGTCGAGGTCGCCCAATTCGAGCCCACCGATGCCGCCGAGGTTCACGTCACCGAGGTTGACGTCTCCGCCGCCGACGTTGATGTCGCCGAACTCCAGGCCGCCCAGGCCGACTCCGACGCCACCGCCGCCGATCACGCCGCCGCCGATCACGCCGCCACCGACCGCGCCGCCGCCGATCACGCCGCCGCCGGCCGCCCCGCCGCCGGCACCGATGATCGCACCCAGGCCACCGCCCGCGGCCAGACCGCCTCCGGCGACCAGCGGGGCGGCTGCGGAGATGTCGGCGGGGGTGACGCCGGTGAGTCCGGCGCGATCGATCGCGGCCTGGGGATTGCCGCAGTAGGCGTTGAAGGATTCCTCGTCGCGAAGCAGACCGAGGATGAAGTCGAGTACCGCGTTGGTCGCCATGGCGTCGTTCCTTGCGTCGGGGAGATCGCAGTTCGATCCCGTGTCGAGTTCGACCGTATGGACTTCGGGGCCCGACGACATCGGGGTAAATCCCCAGTCCTGCCGACGACCGGGGGGTGGGTCATCCCCCCAGGGGGATTTCGACCGGGGACGGGGTCCGGGCGCCGCCGGCATAGGGGGGTCGGGACTTTCCCCCTAATCCCCGGCCAGGGCTAACACCAGGGGGCCGGTCCGCGACACACTGGGTGAAGTGCGCCGCCGGGGCCGGGGCACGTGACATCGGCGGTCTGCTCGTGAGACGCGCGGCCCGCCATCTACCACCGTCTGCAGGTGCGAACAGGAGTGACCGTCATGGCCATCGGGATCGGTGTGAAGATCGGGTCCGCGAACAGCGTGGCGGTAGCCGCCTCGGAACAGTCCTGGGAGGGCGCGGTCTCGGTCGAGACGTCCGCTCTGGTGGATGCCGACGACTTCCTCGGACGGGTCGGCGACCCGGTTCCGATGCTCGACGACCACGGCCGCACGATCGCGGCCGCCGACCTCTACGCCGACGCGGTCGCGGCGCTGGTCGCCCGGCTCGACCTCGGCACGGACAGCGTCGACTCGACACCGTCCGACGACGTGCACCTGACCGTCGTGCACCCCGACAACTGGTCCGATCAGGCCGTCGAAGACGCCCGGGCGGCACTTGGCGCCCACCCCGACTCGGTGCCGGCGGACGCGATCACCTGGGTGCCCGAGTCACGGGCGACCCTGGCCGCAGCCGAACACGCCGAGGGCGCCTTCGGCGACGGCGCGGTCGTCGTCTGCGACCTCGGCGCCACGGGGCTCACCGTCTCCGCCCTGGCCACCGGCTCCGATCCGGCCCCGGTCGGCCGTCCGTTGCATCTGGACACCGTGAGCGGCAACGAGTTCGACCGCCTGCTGCTGGCGCACACCCTGCGGGTGACCGGTGCCGACGCCGAGGTCGACGCGGGTCTGGCCGACCCAGCCCGGAGCGGCGCCATCCTCGACGACGTGAACCGGCTGCGGGAAGAGTGCCGCCGGGCCAAGGAGTCTCTGTCGGTGGACACCGACACCGTCGTCGACGTGCGGATCGGGCAGGTGAGCACCGAGGCGCGGCTGGTCCGCGACGACATCGAGGACCTGCTGCGCGCACCGGTCATGGAGGCGGTCGCGCTGGTTCGTGAAGCGGTCTCCGCGTCCGCCGTCGGCCACGACTCGTCGGGCGCGCACGCGGCCCCCGGGATGAAGCCGGCCGGGGTGTACGCGGTCCTGCTCGGTGGCGGCGGTGCGGCGATCCCGCTCGTCACCGAGATGCTGTCCTCGACCCTGCGTCTGCCGGTAGACCCCGACCCCGACCCCGCGTCCGCCTCGGCAGCCGGCGGTGCGCTGATGGCCGGCACGACGCTCGCCGCCCGCCGGTCGGCGATCGCGCCGGCCGCCGCCACGACCGCGGCCCTCGTCTCGGCCGCGCCCGAGGAGCGGCCGCTCCGCGAGATCGTCCCGGCTCCGAGCACCCCGGTCGCCGAGCCCGCTCCCCGGTTCTCGCGTCGTAAGCGGGGCACCCTCATCACGGTCGGCGCCGCCGCACTGGCGCTCGTCACGGCAACCGGCCTCTCCGTCGGCACCGGACTCGTCGGCTCGGTCGGCGAGGCGACGCCCCCGCCCGCGGGAGCGGCGACCACCACGGCCACCTCGACGCAGAACCCCGGTGGCGCCCCGGGCACCACCGCGACCGGTGCGCGTCCCGGCACCACCGCGACCGGTGCGCGTCCCGGCACCACCGCGGCACCGGTGACCGGTACGGGGACCCGGGCTCCGGGTACCGCAACCGATTCGCCGCGGCGGACCGCGGCCGGCGCCCCGTCTGCGGGCGCCCCGTCTGCCGGCGCCCCCGCGCCCGGAAGCACCCCCGGCCGGCCTGCACCGGCGCCCGCACCAGCACCAGCACCAGCACCAGCGCCGGCGCCCGCTCCGGCTCCGGCACCAGCGCCTGCACCGGCGCCGGACTACCCCGAACCGGACACCGGCGGTGGCGGCATCACCCCGGGCGGGGTCCTCGACGGCACCGGCCGGGTGCTGTGCGGCGTCACCGGCGTCGTCGGCATCGACTGCTGAATCCGTTGACTCCCCGGTCACCCCTGGACCGTTCGATGACGCCGAGGACACCGGTCTCCACGATCGGTGACCGCCCGGACCCGTCCTCGGCCGCGTCGCGCACCTCGTCGTGGGTGGCGGGCATCGTCGATCGCGCGCACTCGGGCCATCCGCTGTGCGCCGTGGCCGTCGGCACCCCCGGCAGCGGACGCTCGGCACTGCTGAACGCCGTGCACGAACAACTCCGACGACGGGACCTCCCGGTGAGTGTGGGGCTGCCCGCCGCGGACGGCGCGGGTCCCGTGTTCGTGCTGGCCGACGACATGCATCTGTGGCCGGTGGTCATGTTCGAGACCGCGCTGGGCATGCTCGACGCGGGAACGATCGGGCTGATCGCCACGATCGAACCGCGGGAACTGGACCCGAACGTCCGCCGGTTGCGCGACCGCGCCCGACCGTTCGGGGCGGTCCTCGAACTCGAGGCGCTGGGTACCGCCGATGTCCTGACCCGCGCGTCCCGCGCCGGGCTGACCCTCGCGCCGACCACGGCATCGCTGATCCGTCGACGCTGTGGCGGTGCGCGAGCTCCCATCGACACTGTGCTGCGGGCGCTCCGGAGCACTTCGAGCAGCGCCTCGCGCGTCATAGACGAGCCGGGGGCCGACGAAATCGCCGTCATCGATCGGGTGTCCCGCGAGTGGCACCATCGGCTGCTGCGCGGACTCGATCCGCTCACGCTAGCGGTGCTGGCCCTCGCCTCGGTCCGGGCGCCCCTCGACCCCAACAGCGTCGCCGAAGCGGCGGGCACCGACCGAGCCGCCGCGCTCGAGGCGGTCGACCGGGCTCGCGGGTGCGGCCTGTTACGCGGCGCGGACGTCTTCGTCTCGGCTGCGGCCGGTCCACTGCGTGATGTGTTGGGAGACAAGCAGATCGACGAGCTACGACGCAACTCGGTCGTCGTCGGACTGCGTGCGACCGAGCTCACCCCCGACACCGCGCTGCTCGCGGCCGAGGCCGGTGTCGACGACCCGCGGATCGTCGACGCGCTGCTGGCCGGCGCGGTCGACGCGACCGCGGCGCGGGCGGTGGTCCTCCTGCAGGCCGCCGATCGGGTGGAGCCGGGGCGTGATGACGTCCGGCTCCTGATGGCCCAGCGTGCCCTGGCATCGGGGGATCTCGACGGTGCGGGTGCCGCGGCCGACCGTCGGCTGGAGTCGGCCGCACCCACAGACGAATGGGTCGCGGAGTGGGTGGAGCTCGCCGCCGCAGTCGCGGCGCGGCGCGGACTCGCCTCGCACGCCGCCGACCTCTACCGCTGGACGGGACCCGATCTTTCTGCATCGCAGTCGTTGTCGGCTGCAGTCGCCCTGCTCGCGGTCGGAGACCGCGCGGCGGCCACGGCCATCGGCGCGGCCGATCGTGGCCGCGCGCCGGTGGCGAGTCGGGCCACACGGTCGCTGGTGGTCCGCGGGCTGCTGGCCACCCTCGACGACACGGCCGAGATGAGTACCGGCGACGCGGTCGACGTCGTGGTGCGCGGGATCTCAGCGGGAGCGACGTCGTCCCGAGGCCCGTCTGCGGCCCGAATTCTGCACGCGGCCGCCGCGGTGGCGTTGAACCTCGGCGACACCGTTGCCGCGCAATCGATCCGGACGGTGGCGGCGGAGCCGGCCCGCACCATTCTCGACGCCGAGGCCGCGCTCACCGTCGGCGATCTCGAAGCGGCGGCGCGTCTGCTCCCGACGGCGGAACCGCAGGGGATGTCCGAACGCTTTCGGGTGCAGGCCATCCGGCTCGGGTTGGCCCGGCGCCACGGTGACCTGTCCGCGCTGTCGGCCGCGTGGCAGGACGGCCTGTCGCTCCTCGCCGCCATCGAGGTGGACCTCTACCTGCTGCGTCCGCTCGGCGAGTTCTGGATCGCCGCAGCGCGACTGGGTCAGATTCCCGCGATTGCGCGGTATGTTGACGCAGCCGACCGGTTGCTCGCGGATCTTGGCGACCCCCCGGCGTGGTCGGCGTCGTGGGACTTCGCGGGCGTCCAAGCCGTTGCCATCACGCGCGACCAGTCCGCTGTGGCGCACCGGTTGACTCGTCTCGACCTCGCCGCGGCGCAGAACCGCACGGCCGGGTCGTTGTCGACCGGTGCGCGCGCCTGGGTCGCGCTGAACGACGCCGGCGAATCAACGGAACCCGTCACCGCCGCCGTCGAAGCGCTACGGAGCATCGGATTACACTGGGAGGCAGCGCGTCTCGCGGGTATGGCCGCGTCTCGCGCCGACGATCCCGCGACCGCGGCCGGTCTTCTGGACACCGCTCGCTCGGCCGGCGAGGATCGGCGGCTGACTCCACTGGTCGGCGGGCCGCTCACCGATCGCGAAGCCGAGGTCGCCCACGAGCTGCTGCAGGGTTTCACCTACCGGGAAATCGGTGAGCGCCTATACATCTCGGCGAAGACCGTCGAGCATCACGTCGCCCGGATCCGACGCCGGCTCGATGCCGGGTCGCGGTCGGAACTGATGGCCGCCCTCCGGGCGGCCGGGTATCGGTGACCACGGCGCCGTCCACGCGCTGAAAGCCGCCCCAGGGCGGGCCGACGCTTGCGTTACGCCGCCTGTCCGATTCTCTGGGGTGGTTTTCCCAGGCGGATCCGATTGTCCGTCAAGTGGTGCCGACAACCGTCACCATGACTGCGACGGATGATGCGGCGATCGCTGCTGCCGTCCGCACGACCGCGGTGTTCACCGCCTCGGCGCCCCAGATCCCCTGCTCGAGTTCCTTGCCGTGGCGGTACACATCGCCGGACCACGGGATCGTCGGGTGCAGGTGCGACAACACACCACTGGCCGACAACAGGGCGGCCACCGCGGCAGTCCGCGCGTCGGGGTCGGCACCCTCGACGAGTGCCGCGCGAACCCGCTTCTGGAGCGTCTCCTCGTAGCCTGCGTCGCCGGGCAGGAGTCGTATGGTCGGAAACAGTCCCAACAGCTTTCGCCGTTCCTTCCGGATGAGGCCGCGTTCCAGTAGCCGGTCGACGACCGTGCCGCGGAGATCGGCACCGATCGTGGGGAGCAGCGCCTGCACGCCACGCGGCCGCTCGGCGATCGTCCGGTACGCGGCGGCCAGCAGCGGATCGAACGGCGCATTTCCCGGCACTGCCGTGATCCGGGCGCCGGTGAGTCCGCCGCCGCCTTCGTCGATCTCCACGGCCCCGCGGAGGCCCAGTTCGACGAGGACGGCTCCGCCCAGTGGGTAGAACAGGGTGCCCTCGCCGGCGATCGCGCCCGACTCGTCGTCGAGCAGCATCAGCAACAGGTCTTCGACGATCAACGGTGTGGTGTCCATCGGGTGCTCCTCGATCTGCGATGAGTGTGGCGGTTGGTTCCGGGCCCTGATCCTTCCCGGTCGTGACGACCCGTCACAAGGTGCATCGCGCGCCGGGTGCGGGTGGCGTCAGATCGAGCAGGTAGGCGTCCACCGCTGTGTTGACGCAGTCGTTCGTACCGGCAGCCGCCACCGTGTGCTGCGTGCCCTCGACGGTGAGCAGCGAACCCCCGAGCGCGTCCGCCACGGCGACGCCGCCCTCGTACGGGGTGCTCGGGTCACCGGTGATCGAGATCGTCAGCGTCTCCGGGAGGCCGGTCACGTCGGTGGCGTACGGCACGCCGAGAGTCGGCTCGCCCGGCCAGGATTCACAACCGTCGCGGGCGCCGTCGTACCCGGTGCCCGGGTCCATGAACGGTGCGGCCTCCCAGATCCGCCGGCGAAGTTCGCGCGCGTCCTCGGGGGACAGACGATCCTCGTCGGCACAGTTGATCGCGTGGTTGGCTTCGGTGAAATTGCTCCAGCGTCCGTTCTCGTCGCGACCGCCGAACGAGTCGCTGAGCAGTTGCAGGACGTTGCCGCGGCCGTCGGCGAGCTCGGTGAGACCGGTCCGGATCGCCGGCCACGCCGCCGGGTCGTAGAGGCCGGCACCCACGCCGCCGACCGCGGCGTTGAAGTCCAGCGTGCGGCCCTCTCCGCTGGGAACGGGTTGTTCGACCAGCGGGCGGACCAAGCCGGAGAACACCTCCGTCGCCCGGCTCGGGTCGGTGCCCAGCGGACAGTCGGCGCGCGTCGCGCAGTCCGCAGCCATGGCGTCGAAGGCCCGCTGCATGCTCGCGAAGGTGTGGGTTCGCGTGTCCGCGTAGGTCGTGCTCGGGTCGATGCCACCGTCGAGGAGCATCGCCCGCACCTTGTCGGGGAACATCTCGGCGTACACGGCGCCGAGGCGGGTGCCGTAACTCTGGCCGAAGTAGGTCAGACGGTCGTCACCGACCACCTCGCGCAGCACGTCCATGTCCCTGGCGACGTCCCGGGTTCCGAGCCGGGACAGCACGTCCTCACCGCCGGACCCCTCTGCGCAGCGCTGGACCGAGGCGCGGGTGTCCGCCGCTGTCCAGCGTCCCTCGGCGGCCGGGACCGCGCCGGGTGCCTCGCCGGCGTCGAGCTGCTCGTCGGTGAGACAGTCGACGGCCGGGACGGACGCCCCGGTCCCGCGCGGATCGAATCCGACCAGGTCGAACTGTTCTGTCGATGGGCGATCGGCCCAGGTGGTCGCCAGCGTGGCGGCCATCGCCGTGCTGCCGCCCCCGGGACCCCCGGTGTTGAGGACGAGCGAGCCCTCGGACTCGCCGCGCGCCGGGATCCGCATCACGGCGATCTGTGCGGAGCGTCCGTCGGGATCGCGGTAGTCCAGTGGCACATCCATCCGCGCGCACTGCGCCGCGGGTGCGGTGGCGAAGAGCTCGGCTTCGGTCTGGGTCGACGGATAGTCGTCGCACGGTCCGAAGGCGAGTTCTTGCTGGTAGAAGCGGTCCAGGTCACCCTCGCTGGAGGTGGGCGCCGAGCACGCGCCGACCGCGAAGGCCAGTGCGAGGGAGGCGCCGAGAACTCGCCGACGGGGCGATCGCGAGCGGAGATTCGAGGTGTCGTTTCGCATGTGTTCCATCCTCACCGCCGAACGGCATCGACGACAGTGCACCCGATCAGCGAAAGCCCATGCGGAACGGCATGTCTTGGACATGACAGATGTCATGGCCCGACCATGACATCCATCGCGAAAGCTGATGATGCACAGCACTACCGACTCCACGTCTCCGGCGCAAAGGTGGAGGCATGAACGATTCGATACGGAACACCGTCATCAGCGCACGCGGCCTACGCCGTGTCTACGGCAGTGGCGCAACAGCATTCGAGGCCGTCCGTGGCATCGATCTCGACGTCGCGGAGGGGGAGGTGTTCGCTCTCCTCGGTACCAACGGGGCGGGCAAGACCTCGACCTTCGACCTTCTGGAAGGTCTCGTCGCACCGACGTCCGGCGAGGTCGAGGTCTTCGGACTCGACCCGCGGCGTGAACGGTCGAAGGTCCGGCCGCAGATCGGCGTGATGCTGCAGTCCGGCGGTCTTCCCGCCGATCTCACCGTCGCGGAGACCCTCGAGATGTGGCGCGGGACGTGCTCGCACCCGACGACGGTCGACGACGTGCTCTCGAAGGTCCGGCTCACGGACCGGGCCGACGTCCGCGTCGCCGCGCTCTCGGGCGGCGAGCGGCGACGGGTGGACCTCGCGTGTGCGTTGTTGGGCCGGCCCCGGCTCCTGTTTCTCGACGAGCCGACGACCGGCCTCGACCCCGAGAGCCGTCGCAGCACATGGCAACTGCTCGCCGATCTGAAGACGTCCGGTGTGACGATGGTTCTCACCACCCACTACCTCGACGAGGCAGAAGCCCTCGCAGACCGGATCGCGATCATGCACCGGGGCGAGATCGCCCGGCGCGGAACGCTTCGCGAGATCGTCGACCGGCATCCGGCCCGGATCGCCTTCGACCATCCCGGACTGGTGCTGCCGGAGTTCCGCGGCGCTCAGGTCGATGCGTCGGCGCGCGTGCAGGTTTCCACGCGCGACCTCCAGGGGCATCTCGACGAATTGCTCACCTGGGCACGCGTCAACGCGGTGCCGCTGGCCGGACTCGAAGCTCGGGCGGCCTCCCTGGAATCGGTTTTCCTCGACATCGCCGCGGGCGACGACGACCCGGCCGACCTCGCCCTCACGAACGGAGCAGCAGCATGACCACCGCAGACACCTTCCCGACCGCCCCGACGCGCAGGCGTCGACCCCTGACCGCGCTGTCGGTCGCGGAGTTCCGGCAGTTCATCCGCAACAAGACACTCGTCGTCATGGGGATCGTCTTTCCGATCGGCGTCCCGCTGGCCACCTTCTTCCTCACTCGTGGACAGTCGGGGACCACACCCCAGCTGACATTCACGACGCTCGAGACGTTCGCGCTGGTCGCCCTGCTCTTCGTGCAGTACTACTCGGTGCTGTCGATGATCACCACGCGGCGAGGCGAGGGCGTTCTGAAGCGTTTGCGCACCGGCGAGGCGGCGGACTGGCAGATCATGGCGGCACCGGCGGTACCCGGCGCGATCCTCACGGCGATCGGCACACTGATCGTGGCGGCGGTCATCTATGGGGCCGGCGCCCCGGCCCCGGTCAACCCCGTCCTCATCGTCGTCGCCCTCATCGCCGGGGTCGCATTGTTCTCCCTGCTCGCACTCGCGACGAGCGCCGTGACGCGCAACGCCGAAGCAGCGCAGATAACCTCGCTCCCGGTGATGGTCGTGGCGATGGTCGGACTCGCGTCGATCCGCGGGGTACTGCCCGAACGGTTCGGTGAGATCGCCGCCTGGACCCCGTTCGCCGCGATCTCCGATCTCATCTCGCTCGGAACCGTCGGACGTGGCGCGACCGTTGCGGAGTCTGTTCCCGCCGCCGACTTCGCGGGCACCTTCGGCGAGATCGGCCAGCCTCTTGCGACACTGGTGGCATGGACCGTTCTGGCGCTCGCACTGACCGCGCGGAGCTTCCGGTGGGACGATCGCGGCTGAGCCGGACAACCGACTGGTGGCGCGCCCAGTCCGATACGCAGCGCTACCGGCTCTACACCCAGGTGACACTCCAGCTGGTCGTCGTCGGTGTGGCGGTGGCGGTGAGTGTCCCGGCGCCAGCCGTGTGGGGGATGATCGGGACGTGGGTCGCCGGATTCGCCGCCGTGCTCGCTCTCGAGTCCCAAGCGGATTTCGCGATCTGGTCACCGATGCGGGCACGACGGCGGCTGTTCGGCGTCGCAGTCGGTCTGATGGTCGGGGTCTGGATCGTCTACGCGGTCCTCGCCCGGGTACTCACCGGACACAGTGATCTCGAGACCGCGCGGCCCGTCGGCGTGTACACCGCCCTTCTCGCGGGCATGGCGGTACTGCCTTTCCTCCGGCACCGGTGGTGGCTTCTGGTCGCGATCGCCATCGCGACCGGGATCGCCTATGCGGGTTCACCACGTGGGGTGCTGGGGATCACCGCGGTGGTGGCTGCGACGGGTACGCTCCTGATGGTCACGACGCTGCTGACCCGGTGGGGCCTTCAGGTCATCGACGATCTGGAGAGAGCCAAGGCGGTGGAAGCCCGGCTTCGGGTGGCGGAGGAGAGATTACGTTTCTCTCGCGACCTGCACGACGTGGTCGGCCGGGGATTCTCGGCGATCGCGGTCAAGAGCGAACTGGCCGGGACCCTGTTGCGGGCGCGGTCGACCGACAAGGCAGAAGTGGAGATCGACGAGATCAAGGTGCTCGCCGTGCAATCCATGGAACAGATGCGAGCACTGGTCCGCGGCTACCGCGACATCGACCTGGTCGGCGAGGTCGCGGGAACACGGTCCCTGCTGTCGGCGGCGGGATGCGATCTCGTGGTCGAGGGCGATCCGGCGCAGGTGCCCGACCGGTTCCACGAGGTCGCCGCATGGGTGGTCCGCGAGGGGACGACAAACATCGTCAAACACTCCTCGGCGTCGTCGGCGTGGCTCACCCTCGGCCCCGCGGGCATGTCGCTGCGGAATGACGGTGTGGCTGTGCATGACTCGTCGACAGACGGACCACGCTCGGGGCTACTGGGACTCGCCGAACGTCTCGAGATGGTCGGTGCGAGCCTGCACACCAGCCGGGCAGACGGTGTGTTCACACTACAGATTCGCTGGGAGCCAACATGATTCCTGTCCTGCTAGCCGACGACGAGACCTTGGTGCGGACCGCGATGGCCACCATGCTCGACCTCGAAGACGACATCGAGGTCGTCGCCCATGTCGATTCGGGTGAGCAGCTCGTCGCGCTCTGGCGTGCCCGGCGCGACACCGGCGAACCGACCGCGGTCGCGGTGATCGATCTGCAGATGTCAGGCATGGACGGTATCGACACCGCCATCGAACTCCTCGAACTCACCCCTGATGCCGGAACACTCATCGTCACCAGTCACGGTCGGCCCGGCTATCTGAAGCGAGCGCTGACCGCAGGCGTACGTGGCTTCCTGCCCAAGACCACCCCGGCCGCCACGCTGGCGCAGGTGATCGCGACCGTGCACTCCGGCGGACGCTACATCGACCCAGAGCTCGCCACCGAAGCCATCAGCACCGGTGACTCGCTGCTGACCGCCCGCGAGGCCGACGTCCTGGAATTCGCTCTCGACGGTGCGTCGGTCGAGGAGATCGCCCGCCGGGCACACCTGACCGCGGGCACGACGCGCAACTACCTGTCGTCGGCGGTGTCGAAGCTGAATGCGTCCAACCGGTACGAGGCCGCGATCAAAGCCCGCGACCTGGGCTGGATCTGAGCGTTCGCCGAACCGGGGCAGCCAGAAGACGGTCTGCGCCGGGGCTTCGCGATTCGGCACCAGACGGCCGGCCGCTGATCGAGAATCGACGCGAGGCGACCGCCGCCTTCCTGGAGAAACGAGCACCGAGGTACCGACGACGATGACTTCTGACCTGTTCGATGTGAGTGGTAAGACCGTGCTGGTGACCGGCGGGACGTCGGGTATCGGGGCGATGATCGCCCACGGACTGCACGACCGCGGGGCACGGGTCCTCATCACCGGTCGCAATGACGACGCGCTGGCCGAGGCGCGCGCCGCGGGACTGACTGCGTTACAGGCGAATCTGTCGACGCCCGAGGGTGCACGAACCCTCGCGCAGCAGGTGGCGTCGGAGACCGACACCCTCGACGTCCTGGTGAACAACGCCGGCGCGACCTGGGGTGCGCCCCTCGAGGAGTTCCCGGACTCCGCCTGGGACCGGGTGCTGAAGCTCAACGTCCAGACGCCGTTCGTGCTCACGCAGACGCTGCTGCCGTTGCTGACCGGTTCTGCGACTGCCGAGAATCCGTCGCGGGTCATCATGATCGGCAGCGTCGACGGGATCCGGGTGCCGCGCACCGCGTCGTACTCCTACTCGTCGAGCAAGGCGGCCGTCCATCAGCTGACACGGCATCTCGCGCGGGACCTCGGACCGCGTCACGTCACCGTGAACGCCATTGCGCCAGGGCCTTTCGAGTCCAAGATGATGGCACCGATCCTGGCCGAGCTGGGCGAAGAAGTCGCGGCAGCATCGCCGTTGGGCCGTATCGGTCGAGCCGACGACATTATCGGCACGGTCGTGTACCTCGCCAGCCGCGCCGGCTGTTACCTCACCGGTGCCGTCATTCCGGTCGACGGTGGGATTGCGACGACGCTCTGAGTCCATGAGTCCAATTGACGGAATACGGCACACAGTCAACGAAATTCGATGCACAGTCAATGGGATTCGGCGCACAGTCACCGGGTGGTGCGGAATAGGCAGATAGCCGGGAGTTCCGGATTTAAAAGCGAACATGCGACATGGTCCACTGATGCACTGTGCGTGCAGGTCAAGTTCGCTGTGTAAAGCTGTTCCTCATTCAGATGCCTTTAATCGCGCTGGTATCTGATTGATCCCTTTGTTAGCTTGCGGGAGTTCGATGGACCCGAACGACAAAGGAGGAAAGAACCAGTGCGAAGGAATCTCATTCGTGTGACGACGGCTGCCGCGACCCTCGGGGTCGCGGCTCTGATCGCTCCCGCGGTGGCAACCGCAGCCCCCGTATCGGAGGCGAACTGTGCCAAGGTCTCCACTCCGGCCAATCCGGCGGGGTGGGGCAACACGTTCGGTGACGAGCGCGGCCAGGCGGGCAAGGTGACGGCGACCAATGTTGTCGATCAGGACGGGTCTCTCGAGTTCGTGACGACAGAGCAGACACCGCGCCAGGCGTCGTACAAGAGCGCCGGGCCGCTCAAGCTGACGGACGCCATCACGAAGCCGCTCACGTTCAACAAGTCCGACGGGCAGGCGAACTGGCAACTCCGCGTGACCGGGGCCAACACCGGTGAGAGCAATGGATTTGCGACGCTCGTCTGGACCGCGCCGGCTGGTGCGGGCAAGGCGGATGCCGGCGGATCTGACCAGTGGTGGTCCACCCGAGATCTCGGCACGATCAAGAGAGGCACCAACGCCACGCTGGATGATCTGGTGAAGGCCGCCAATTCAGAGGGCCATACCACCGTGGTCGACCACTACGGAATCTCCAGTCAGCCCAACGAAAAGACCGGCAAGGTCAATGTCGACAACGTCTCGTTCAACGGCTGCACCACCAACTTCGCCGCATCGGGTGCCGGCGGAGCCTTCGGATCGCTGGAGAACATCTTTCCCTGATCCGTGAGTTCGACTCTGCAGCAGGCGCTCCGCGGCCGGTGACCGGTCGCGGAGCGCCGCCGTCACGGCGAGAATGTCGTGACGGCCGGGCTAGTCGTACAGAACCGCTTCGCCCCGCTGGCGGAGTGCTTCCAATCCTGCGCGGAACTGTCGGAGGTATTCCGGCGAGTGTCCCACCCAGTCGGTCATCTCGCCGACGACCCGGACCGGTCGGGCGCTCCGGTAGGAGTGGGTGGGGTTGCCGGTAAACTTCTTGTCGGTGACGTTCGGATCGTCGTGTACGTCGTCCTGCGGTTCCACGATGTAGACCCGGGGGCGCCCGTCACCCACCGCCATCTCGGCCGCGAGCACCGCGCCGTCGAGCACCTTCGTCATGTAGACGTAGTTGGAGATGTGCTCCGGACGGTAGTTCGAGCGATGCCCGGGTGTCAGGAAGTCGCCCACCCGGAGGTCCGCCTTGGTGCCGTGGAAGAAGTTCCCGGACTCGTGAACTCGAAATCGTTCCGGCGTGTCCGTCCTGTGTGAATCGTTCGCACCGTTTGCCATAGATCGCCTCCCGCGCGTCGGTCGTCGAGCGATTGTGCACGGGCAGCGGGGTCTTGCCGCAAGCCCCTGCCGCCGAGTTATGGTGGAAGTGGCGGGGTTCGGGAGCGGACGGCGGATGGGTTGCGGGGACAATCGGTCGGCCGGCTGAAGTCAGCGGCGTCCACCCGCCACGGCGCTGGTGATGGCCATTCGCAGTTGTTGTCATCCCACGTTCACGTACTGGACGGCATCACGTTCCTGCGGGACATCTCCAGGTCGCGTGAGAGGCAGATAGTGGGGGAATGGATGAACTGTCGCCGGTGCCGCACTCTCTTGTAGAGCGTGGTCTCGCAAGGAGCGTCGCGGAGGCGTCGGCACTTGTGATGGAAGGCCTCGTGAGCTGCAACGGCCTGCCGGTGCTGCGTCCGCACAGGATGGTCGGTGTCGCCGACGAAGTATCAGTGGACCGCACACGGGTCGACGGATGAGTCGAGCTCGCACGCGACCTCCGGGTTGAGTTGACGACGTCGACCCGCAGGTTTCGGTCACATGGTGCGGCCCTGCCGCCGACTCCGCAACCACTCGCCGGAACTCCCCCTTCGAACAGGGCGGCGGCCCCGTTGCCACTTGTCTGCAACGGGGCCGCCTCTTCACCGACAGAGTCGGTGGTCGCTCAGCTCACTGCCAGATCCAGATCCAGCGTCGCTGACGTTGGTCGTATCGCCGGACCCGACGACGTCGCTGGTTGGGATTGTTCTGGTTCCGATTGCGATTCGCCACTGGAATCTCCTTGTCGCTCACTCCGGGTTACTGCCTTACAAGAACAACTATGCGCCGCAGACCTTGTCGGTAGTTCACACGAACCTGTCGGGTACCTGGACGTATCAGCTCGCACTCGCGAGACCCGAACGTCTCTGCCACCCACTCTTGCCCGTGAGCCGTCAACGGGCTGGACATGGCGTCTGTCATGTGTCCAGCTCGAGATGGTGACGGGCGAGTCTTACGTGAATACTGTTGCAGCCCAGTATGTGCCGGCCCCCAGGACGGCGGCAGCAGGAAATGTTGTGACCCAGGCAGTCGCCATGTTTCCCGCGACGGCCCAGCGCACGGCGCTTGTACGCTTGGTTGATCCAGCACCCATGATCGCTGACGAGATGACGTGAGTGGTGGAGATAGGTGCTCCCATTCCGGCGGAGGCGACATACAGAACGGATGCGGCGGTTGATTCGGCGGCGAATCCCTGCGGCGGGTCGAGTTCGATGATCTTGCGACCCAGGGTGCGCATGATCCGCATGCCCCCGGTCGCCGTTCCCACCGCCAGTACAGCAGCGGTGAGCAGGAAACACCACAGGGGGATGGAGTAGTCGTCCTGATATCCTGCGACCACAAGAGCCAGCACGACAATCCCCATCGTCTTGGCCGCGTCCTGCATGCCATGACCGAATGCCATCATCGCTGCCGAGAATGTTTGTGCCCGACGGAAATTCCGGCTGGTCTGCGAGGGTGATCGCTTGCGGAACGCCCACATGATCGTGAGCATTGCGGCGGCCCCGAGAAGGAACCCGACGATCGGTGAGATCACCATCGGCAGGACGATCTTGTGGAGCACTCCGCCCCATAGCACGTTCATTCCGCCGGCGAGGGCAGCGCCGACCATCCCGCCGAACAGTGCGTGCGAGGAAGACGACGGTAGGGCCAGCCACCAGGTGATCAGATTCCAGGTGATGGCACCCACGAGCGCGGCACCTACGAGGATGAGTGCTTCGGCACTCACATCCAGTTCGATGATTCCCGAACCCACCGTGCTGGCGACTTTGGCGCCGAAGAACGAACCGGCCAGATTGCCCACCGCGGCCGTGGCCAGTGCCGAGCGGAGGGTAAGCGCCCGGGTGGACACCGAAGTCGCTATCGCGTTCGCCGAATCGTGGAAGCCGTTCGTGAAGGTGAAGATCATCGCCAGGACGATCACGACGAGCAGCGCGAACACCTCAGGTCACGACTCTTTCAACACTATGGCCTCGACGACGTGTGAGATCTTCTCGAAAGAGTCGGCGGCGTCTTCGAACTCGTCAGCGACGTCTTTGAGCTTCATGACCGTCAGGGCATCGAGATGGCCGTCGAAGAGGTGGGCCAAGAAAGTGCGGTAGGTGTGGTCAGCCCGATTCTCGAGTTCGTTGATCTCGATCCAGTACTTCTCGAGATCGTTCAGCCTCGCCAGGCGAGGCATCGCTTCGGCAGTGACCGCCGCGCATGTGTCGAGGTTGACGATTATTTCCTGCAGGTGCCGCGGTAGCTCGGACACCCCGTAGAGGACCATGAGGTGGGTCGCGGCCTCCATGTGGTCCATGACGTCGTCGAGGCATGAGCCCAGTAAATAGATGTCCGAGCGGTCGAACGGAGTGATGAAGCTCGAGTTCAGAGTGCGGAACAGTTCGTGGGTGATGCGGTCGCAGTCGTGCTCGAGTTCGACCATGAGACGTGCCGTCTGGGTGACATCGGGCTCTGGCGCGAGTAGTTGAGTGAGGGTCTTCGTCCCGCTGGCCAAGCATTGTGCCGACGAGTTGAACAGGTCGTAGAAGAGATCGTTCTTGGGTTTGAAACGAGAGAACACGGCGCCTCCTCTCCTAGGTCTGGCGGAACTCTCTGAGACTGGTGGTGCGCTGATCGACCCAGGACCTCATCGAATCGACGCTGTCTTGCAGGGATTCTGCTGTGAGCTCATCCGACGTGGGGATGGTGCCGGCCAACTGATCGAGGATCCGCAGTGCTGTTCCGTTGCTGTAGATCTGTTCGTACAGCTCCCAGTAGTTCTCTTCGTAGAGATGCGTATAGGCGTCGGACTCGAGGAAACGCTCTTTGAGCTGATTGCCCGTTCTCTGCGGATTGCCGCCGCGCATATTCTTTGCCCGATCGTCCTCATTCTGGGGGTCGATCGCGGGTTCAGCACCGTCTACTGCTTGGTCACCTGCCTGGACTTCGGGTTTTCTGCCGGAACCCATGGAAACGGTCTCGTTCGGTCCGACGGTGGAATCGCCGTTCATGGCCAGATTGAGATCCCATGACACCACCGAGAATTTCTTGGTGTCGAGGTCGTACCAGAGGTAGTAGTTCTGGCCTGGTCCACTCATGTCGTCAGCATTGACCAGCAGATTTTGTGTCGCCAGATACCTCGCTAATGACTTGATATCGACGTGATCGGCGAGATGGGTGTCGAATTCACTCTCGTTGGCGGAGTCCAGCCATTTGAGAAAATTGATGAGCGGCTGGAGGTTACCGCTATCGACTGCGTTGATCTGTTTGAATTGGTCGGCGTACGCGGACTGGTCATCGCCCCGGTATTCCAATCGCGAGGATGCGTCTGCCTTGTAGAGGTAACCATCCGAGTCGAACAATGAGTTGGCGTAGGTGTCGTCGGGATGCTCGAGTACCAGACGCGTCGCCGAGGGACTGTCATTCACCGAATAGACCGTGTACGCATAGCGCTGGGACGGCTGATTCGTCTCGGCGGTCAGTGACAACGCCATCGACTCGTTCAGTACCGGAGAACCAGGACGTACCGACAACTCGGTCATCCCCTGGTAGGCCCTGCCGTCAGCGTTCTCATCGAAACTGATGAGCAACGGCAATGACGTTGGGTCATCGGCGGACGCCTGTGCAATGTCTCCCATTCCGGGCGGGCCTTGTCCGCCTTCGAACTCCGCAGGCACGTCATCGCCCTCAGGCGCCATCTTTCCGAAGTCGCCCCCCCGTACTCCCATCAGGGTGGAATTGCCTTTCAGACGGACTGAGACATCAGCGATCTCTGTCCCGTCGATGACCACATCGGCGGTGATCCACTTCTTGTCGCCACTCTTGCGAAACGAGGAGATCATGTCATTGTACTCGGCATCGCTCATCTCGACCGAAAGCTCATGTGTTACCGAGTCGTCGAACAAGTTGACAGTACCGCTGATGTTGTCGGTGATCTCCGATGCGATCACATCGGTTTCGCCGGTGATGTACGGACGGACGGACGTGGTACCGAACACGGTGGCCACGATCACCACGAAAAGCACGAAGGCCGCGGGCAACTTCCAGTGCTGGCGCACCGATTTGGGAATGCGGTGTCGCCACCGTCGTCGAGGCGGCACCGCGGTCGGACCGGTCATCAGAGATCAGTCTGGTCGTAACCGGTGAGGACGGTCACGCGCTGGCCGGTGTTGACCGCGCTCAGCTCCGCGATCAACTGGCCCGAGGAGACCCCCTTCTTGAGCATGGCGGTGTAGTACAACTCGGTCAACGCCCCGGCACGCACTGATTCAGTGGACACCAGCTCGTACTCGCTGCAGTGCTTGATGAGGACGTCCTCCACCCGGGAGGTGTACTCGGGCTCTGGCGGGACCTGCACCTTGACGACTTGCCTGCTGACGTCGAGCTTGAACCAATTGAATTTGTTCATGATCAGCAATACGAGACAGATTGCGACGGTGGCGGCTATTGCGAGCACATAGAACCGGGTGCCCGTCGTCATGCCGATCGCCATCACGAGGAAGATGAACCCGACATCGCGGGTTTCTTTGATGGCGTTGCGGAATCGAATCACCGAAAGGGCGCCGACCAAAGCAAAGGCGCGTGCGATGTTCGAACCGACCACCAACATGATCAGGGCGATGATCATGCCGCACAGCACGAGAGTCTGAACGTAGGACTGACTGTAGGAGACATTCTTGTGGGTGTAGCGGTAGACCCACGCGATGATGGACGACAATACAAAGGACAACGACAACGACACGATGATGTCAAAAGCCGTGAAGGTGCCGCTCAGATCTTGGAAATCAAGGTTCATGAATAATCCTGCTATCTATCTCGGGGGGAAGAGATCACACAACGTTGCATGGCAAGCGAGAGAAGGCCGACGTCGATTGTGGATGCGCACGTTGTCCAATCAACTCGCCAGGGTCGACTTGGTGGTCGCGGAGTCGAACAGGCCGACCGGCACGCGTGTGTCGGCTCCCTCGGGAAGGACCAATTCGGGCGCGCCCATACGGGACCGGGGCGCGAGACCGAAAGCCTCGACCGACTGACAGTATTTCGAGATGCGGATGACAGACATGTCCAGCCTGGCCGTGAGATCGGTCGCCCAATAAGGCACGCGTTCGTTCGCCTTCAGCTCGACGATCGCCAGCTTGGGCGGGATGATGAAACGATTCTGCGCGCGGGATGCGAAGTGAAAGTCGCGGTCGCGGCCGTGAACCTTGTGATCGATCGTCACACGCAGACCAAGATCAGCATCACGTCCGACAAACGCCTCCCGTAAGTAGCCGGTCGTCACGATAGGACGGAGGTCCAGGTTGCCGATCAAACCGGACACCTCATTGACGAAGGGGAGCTGCGAGTTGTCACACTCGATCTCTTCGCGGCCGTTGAGCCACCGTTGCGCGAGTCCGTACGGCATCGCGGTGCGCCGTTTCTGAGTGACTCGATTGACGCGCTGCTTTATCTCGACATGGACTGATGTGTCATCGGTACAGTCCGCCGGGTCGCCGTACAGGCGCACGCGCACCTTGCGCCTGAACTTCAGTCCCTCGATCTTCTCCCAGTAGAACCGCAGGTCGGAAGTGTCGTAGTACAGAGAGGTCACCGGATAGCCGCCGTGGGGAGAGAATGGGTCGCTGTCCATGCGGGCTGCCAGCTCGCGCCGCAGCGTCGGCACGTTCATCTCATCGACGAAGTATTTGATCTCGTAGCGGTTGAACGCATGTAGTTTGCTCGCGGTCTGTTCATAGCCGGTCGGTTCGGTCGGTGCGTCCTCTGCTTCATCCCGCTCTGCCCGGGATCGTCTACCCAGCCTGTCGAACACGCCCACGTTGCACTTGCCCTTCCATTCCATCGCCCACCGAGAGGTGCGCACGCAAAATCTCTTCACACATCACACGCGTTCACCTTCGGGTGCGGCGGACCGTTCCTGCCGACCAGCTGGTCGTGAATCGGTCTGCCTCGCATCCCGAGGATGTGTCAGTTGTGTGCAGATGAACAGCACATGACTGCAACGAGTACAACGGAGAAATGTTCGGTGACCGTGTGGCGAGCCTTGGAGTTTGCTGTCAGCCGTAGGGAAGGACGACGCGGAACGTCGAGCCGCGGTCTGTGTCGAGCAGCTCGATGTAGCCGCCGTGGGCGGCGAGGATGGCGGTGACGATGGACAGGCCCAGACCGGACCCGGCGGCGCGTTCTCGTGACTCGTCCGCGCGGTAGAACCGCTCGAACACATGGGACGATTTTTCCACCGGGATGCCGGGACCGTTGTCGCACACGTAAACGGTCACGCTGCCACCGCCGCTGTCCTCGGCGCCGGCGTGGGCCCTGACCGGCGTGTCGAGGAAACCGTCGGCTTGCTCAGACTCCACAACTACGACATTGACCGCGTCATCGGTATGGACCAGTGCGTTTCCGATGAGGTTGCTGAACACCCTCCGCATGGCAACCTCGTCGCCACGAATCACCAGCGGCGTCTCGGCACCTTCGATCGTGAGGTGCCGAGCGGGGGCCGCGAACCCGGCCTCCTCGACCGCATCGCGTACGACTTGCCCTACGTCCACATCGCGAACACTGAGAGCGGGTCGCTCGTCGTACTCGGCGAGCTCGATGAGGTCGTCGACGAGCTTGCTCATTCGCACCGCTGCAGCCTCGATGTGTGCAACGATCTCGTTGCGTGTCGAATCGTCGGGAGCGCCGTGCCGATAGAGTTCTGCATATCCGCGAATCGCCGTGAGCGGTGTCCGGAGATCGTGCGAGGCGTCGGCGATGAAGGTCCTCATCCGTTGTTCGGAGCCTGCGAGTCTGCTCATGACCTCCGCCAGACGATCCAGCATGGTGTTGAAAGCGGACCCGAGTCGAGCGATCTCCGTGTGCTCAGCGACAGAGACCCGACGTTCCAGATCGCCATCGGCTATGGAGGTTGCTGCGAGTTCGATGCCTTTGAGCGGTCGGAGTCCGATCCGGACCACCAGCGCGGCAATGAGTGTCATCCCCGAGAGGAGAGCGGCTCCGACGATCAGCTCGATCGAACGAAGCCGCCCGACGGTGTCATCGACGGTCTCCAGCGAGATCGCCACGGCCCCGGTCTCGGGCGGGCCCGCGGCCGTCGATGCCGCACGCACGAATGTGCGTACTCGCCACTGCACATCGGATTGCTCGTCACCAACCGTGAATGTCCCCGGTCCTCGGGCGCGGACTGTATCGACGCTCATGTCCGGCAGGCGAGGGTAGGTACTCCGCCCCACGGGCGCACCAAGACGACTCACCGGTCTGCCATGAGTGTCGAAGTACATGAGCCGGAACTCCGAGGGGGCCTGATCGACGTCCGGCAACGGGCTCGGCGGTGGTTGTTCGGAACCACTGATGTCGTTGGCTATCACCTCGAGCTGACCGTCGAGCCGATCATCCTGCAGGCGCTGGAGGACCAGGGTGTTGATCACCCCGAAGATCACGAATCCGGTTGCGGCGACCGCCATCAGGGCAATGACCAACCTGGCGCTGAGGCTCCACTTGACCGGTTTGGGAAGGAATCTCACGACCGGCTGGGGACCGTTCGCAGCGTGTATCCGATCCCTCGGACGGTATGGATCAGTGGTGGACGATGGTCATCGATCTTTCGTCGGAGTTGGCTGACGAAGGTCTGTACCACTCGCTCGTTCTGTCCCTCGCCGTATCCCCACACGTACTCGAAGATCTGGGACTTGCTCATCACCTTTTCCGCATTCCGCGCCAGGTAGTCAAGAACACTGAATTCGGTTGCCGAGAGCCATATCTCATCTCCAGCACGAAACACACGGTGAGCGTCGAGGTCGATCTCGAGATCGTGATAGACCAGTCGCGCTCTAGACGTCACCTCACCTCGCGTAC
This sequence comes from Gordonia sp. SGD-V-85, assembly GCF_001456905.1. Taxonomy (NCBI): domain Bacteria; kingdom Bacillati; phylum Actinomycetota; class Actinomycetes; order Mycobacteriales; family Gordoniaceae; genus Gordonia; species Gordonia sp. SGD-V-85. The sequence goes on along the minus strand of NZ_LNQO01000023.1, from coordinate 16,402 downwards.
GCCGCAGGATCGCTCGTATGCGCAGGACGATTTCGACGATACTGAAAGGTTTGACGACGAAGTCGTCACCACCGGATTCGAGTCCGTCGATGCGATCCTGCTGTGCACCCCGAGCTGTCAGGAACAAGATCGGGACGTCGCTACCCCCGGAACGCAGTGCCCTCGCCACCTCGAAACCGTCGATGTCGGGCAATCTCACGTCCAGCACTATGAGATCCGGGACCGCGCTCAAGGCGACGCCGAGTGCAGCTCTGCCGTCGCCCGCCTCGATCACCTGGAAGCCGCTCATCCGAAGCGACATGCACAGCAGGTTGCGGATGGATTCTTCATCATCGACCACGAGCACCGTGGGCAGCGGTTGAGCGAGATTCTGACGCACGTGCCGAGCGTAAACGGTCGTAGCGTGCGATTCCGGTTGCTGCCAGCCAGTATGCCGTTTGCACAGCGAACTCGCAGATTCACCATCAGTTCACCAGATGTTCGCCTGGTGTCGTGGTTGCGTCATCACATCTGCGGCGCAAGCCCACGACGAAGGAATTCTGCATTGGTCGACGATCGATCAAACCTCATGCTCTGCTGGAAACCTCTGGTGTCGACGGTGGTCATGGCAATGGCTGTGACCAGCTTGCTGACGGTTGCCCGACCGGCATCTGCAAGCGCCGACACGACGGTCTCCCTACCCGGTGGCCAGCGGACGGAGAACGGCTACATGATCCAGAGGAGCGGCGAGCGCGCAGTGATCTCGCCGGCCCTCAACGCCAATGGCACCGGAAGGACCGCCTGGGTCAGTGGGAAGGTGTCGGCGACGTCGCCCAACGGCGTCCCGGCCGAACTGGAAGTCGGATACCTCGTCGGTTGTCAGGTCGACATCTCCGGCTTGGAGGGGAGTCTTGGCGGCGAGTTGACGCTGGACTCGTCAGCGCTGTCTGCGGGCCTGTCGATTCCGTTGAAAGCCGGCGAGGTGAAGTACAGCCGGGTCACCGACATCGACCTTGTCGACGGCAGGGCCTCCATTCGCTACGCGAGCCAGGGCCTGGAGATCACCGGATGTGGGGGTTATGCCCAAGCGCGTTCGGTGACGAAAGTCGAAACCGACGAGGGAGCCCATCGCTACGTCGGCTGGCTCTACGGACGTCCGTTCAGTCTCGGCTGATCCGCCACACCTACGTAAAGGCCCACAATTGCACCCCATCATCAAGCGATCACTGACCATCCCGGTCGCCGGAGCCGTTGTCGCAGCAGGAACGGCGTTGAGTCACTCGCCGGCCAACGCCGACACCCAGGTGAACCTACCCCGCGTTCAAGCGGTCGACCGACTCTCCGACGGCAGCACCATCACTGTCACCGCCGACGATCGTGCTCGGATCTCACCCTCGATGGGCGCCACACCTCTGCACCGCAACGTCTGGGTTTCCGGCACCGTCCGTGTCGAGGGCAGCAAGACCATGACAAACGGACGGTTGGAGGCCGGCTACATCATCGGCTGCCAGGTGGCGCTCGGCGCAAGCACCGACGCCAAGAGCACCTCGGAGGCCGGCGACAGCACCGTCGAGATCGGTGCGTCGGCCGGTGGCGACATCACTCTGGGTCCGGGAGACGTTGAACGCCAACCGATCCTGACGTTCAGTCAGAAGGATGAGAACGGTGACACCGAGCAGGTCGGCTACTACACCTTCAACGGCCACTCGGCGAGCCTCACCTTCACCGATAAGACGTTCGGCCTTACCGGTTGCGCCGGCTACGCGCAGGCCCGCCTGTATGTCAACGTGACTGCCTACGAGAAGGGTTCGAAAACCAAGACGACTCTGTACGGCAAACCCTTCAGCATCGGATGAAGCCCGGGCCGGCGGTCGGCATCGAGAGGTCGACAACGCCACTGGCGTTCCGGAACGTGGTCGCAACAGCAGGGATCGATCAGAAGTACAGGCGTTGTTCGTCAGACCGAGCCTCGGGCCAGCGCTCCGTTGACGCGTTCACGAGGCCCGGCTCGTCTCCGATGCACCCACCTCCACAGGTACGTCGCCTGCATAGCGGATGACGGAAGTGACCCGCCCGAGACGCCGTTCGACGATCCCGATCGCGCCCGCGAGCTGATCTGGGTCATCGACGTCGGCGACGAGCGCGACTGTGAGGCCGTTGTTTCCCACCATGAAGGGAAGAATGACCGAGTATCGACTACTGACGACACCCAACGGTATGTCGCAGTCGAACAGCGACCGAGCGTAATCGAGCGCCGCGGGGTCGTCGAGGACTACGAGGGGGACTGAGGCGCGGTGTGTGGTTCTTTTCATGTTCTGAGGATCGACCCGAGATGTCAAAGCGCACTGCGCTGTGGCTGTGTGTTTGCTGTCAGACAACCCGAGTTCGATGACAGCGTTCTCCCAGCTGCACGCAAGGCACCCCCCAGGCGGCGACCATAGCTTCGTTCCTGGCCGACAACGATGCCGGTCATCTGAATACGAGGAGAATTCATGTCTCAGCCAGGACGGCAGTCCGGACAGGGCCAGCGCCCCGGTCAGCAGCAGCCCGCTCAACCGCGCCAGCGACGTCGCCGCCGTGTATGGAACCGGCACCAGCATCGTTGGGTCTGGACCTGGTACTGATCCCGCGCGCGACCTAGCCCATCCCGCCGAGACCTGGGGACATCCGACGCGGTGTCCCCAGGTCCGGCACCCTCACCACCAATGGACTGATAGATGACCGCACGCGAGGCCTACCTCCGATTCCTGCCGGCTCTCCGAGGCGAGGGCCCGCGATTTGCCCTTGCCGCAACACTTCTGCTCATCGCCACCGCGTGCGAGGTGATCGCGATCTTCGTTCTGTCCGACGTGATCGACGGCGCGCTCTCGGCCGACAGCGCACTTCAGTTCGCCCGCCTCGCCGCGCTTTGGCTGTTGATCACAGCGATCTCAACTGCAGCGGACTACTACGGCCAGGTTGCCGCGGTCGGCGTCTCCGAACGAGTGGTCCTGCAGTTGCGCGACAGGCTATTTGCTCACGTCCAGCGACTCAGCCCGGTGATTCACCGACGTTTTGGCCTGGGCGACATGGTCACCCGTCATTCGAGCGACCTCGAAGCCGTCGAGTATTTGATCGGTTCCGGGGTCATGCAACTGATCGTGGCGGTCACCAACACCATCGGTTTGGTGGTGGCGGCCCTCATCATGAGCTGGCAGGTCGCTGTGGTGGCGATCGCGGCCGTGCCTGCCCTGTGGGCGGTCTCGGCATTCTACGGACGTCGACAGACGCTGGTCACCCGTGACGAACGAATCGCCAACGCCGGCATCGCGGTCGCTGTGCAGAGCGCGTTGAGTGGCCACGAGACGGCCGTAGCCTACAACCAGCAGAACCGTGAACAGGCGCGCCTGCACCACTACGGCTTCACCTGGCTCGGCGCCCGTCTATCGCAGACACGGATCGAGGCCGGGTTCGGGGCCGTCATGGGCTTCGGGCAGGTCGTGGTCACTCTGGCGATCGCCGTCGCAGGAGTCTGGCAAGTGCGCCAGAGCGCACTGAGCGTTGGCGAACTGATCGCCCTGACCGGATATCTCGGCATGCTGTATCCAAAGATGCAGGAACTCGCCGAGGTGCGACTGTCGCTCGCGTCTGCGGCGGTCAGCGCAGAACGGATTGGCGAGCTCCTCGACCTCGAACCCACGGATGCCGACTGTGACGATGCGATCACCGATCTGGGACCGGATCACACGGTATCGGTGCGGGAGGTCACCCTACGTCGGGGAGAGACGACGGTACTCGACCGCGTCTCGCTCGATCTGCATCCGGGAACGATCACAGCACTCGTCGGACCCAGCGGCGCAGGCAAGTCCACACTCGCGTCGTTGTTGTGTCGATTCGACCGCCCCGACGCAGGAACGATCACTCTCGGCGAATTCGATTATGCCGCCCTCTCAGGCCGCGCCATCCGCGATCATGTGACCTTGCTACCCCAGCAGCCCATCATCAAGGCGACAACCGTCGCCGACAACATCGCCTACGGGCGACCGGACGCCACCCGCGCCGAGATCATCAGCGCTGCAATTGCTGCCGACGCCGACCCGTTCATCAACGAGCTCCCCGACGGTTACGACACACCTCTGGACGAAGACGGCCTGACCCTCTCGGGGGGTCAGCGCCAGCGAATCGCGATAGCGCGGGCAATCCTTCGCGACAGTCCCGTCCTCGTACTCGACGAGCCGACATCAGGGCTGGACGACGAGACCGCGCAGCGGATCCTGGAGCCCCTCCGACGTCTCGCCCATGGCCGGTCCACCCTCCTCATCACCCACGACCCCCGTGTCACCGAGATCGCCGACGAAGTCGCCGAATTGCGTGATGGGGTACTGACGTCCCGGCGACGAGACCACGCGCTGGTCGGTTCATCGGACGTACTGTTCGCCACCGGGCAGACTTCGTGAGCTGTCGGCTCGAACCTCACGCGCGCCGGATCAGGAACTCGCCGCACCTGGCCATGTGAAGTGTGCCGGCTGCCGGCTGCCGGCTGCCGGGTCGTGAGTCGTCGACTGTGTTGCGAAGATCCCGGCGCTCAGGAAACCACCAGCCAGATGACAGCGGCGACCGAGTTCGTCGACGGACAGTGATGGCAGTTGTTTCCTGTTTCCGCAGCATCGAAAGGAGGACCGCGGTGTATTGTGCTCGCCCGCTTGCCCGCCCGCCCGAGACGACCACCCGGGACACCAGAGGCGTCGGTGTCAGACATGCGGATGTGGAGGGCCGCCACTCAGTGGGTGACGATGCGGCGAGTGGACGATGACACATCTACTGGCAGAACGCTATCCCTTGAATGAGTTGTTGCGCTGCGGCTGGCGGATCGTCGACCTGGGCCCGCCGAGGTCGTACCGCGAGTCCGACGGCTTCGTGCGCAGGGTTCTTCTGGTCGACGACACACAGCGTCTGTTATGTGTCGACCTCGAAGCGGGCTGTGGCGGCATCTGCGGAGCGGCCAGTTTCACGACGGAGGTTCCGGAGTCTGCGGATAGCGACCCCGCTGTGCTCATCGCCACGACCGAAGAAGCAGTGATCGCCCTTGCGCGAAGTGCGCCGGGGACGAGCTATGAGCGATTGCTGCAGATACCGGCGGTGCGGACTATCGGCCAGCCGGCTCAGGGCGACCGTCGATAGCGGCGTCCACGCAATCGCGTGGAGCAGGCGGGCGTCCCCGGTTGGCAGTCTGCCTCATACCGCTCGAGCGGGAACCTCCACGATCGCGACGGTTCCGCCGCGGGGATGGTTCGACAGCGACCACGTGCCACCGGTTCCCTCGATGCGCACGCGGCGCGAGGCAAGCCCGATGTGGCCCTTGGCTTGTCGTCGACGCATCAATTCGTCGACGCCGATGTCGGCCGGCAGTCCGGTGCCGTTGTCGACGACGACGAGGCGTGCCCGTCCGTCGTCGAACTCGGCGGTCACCTCGACGGTCGTCGCGGCCGCGTGCTTGATCACGTTCGTCAGCAGTTCGCGGGCGGTGGCGAACAGAAGGGGGTCGGCGGACGTGCGCAGGTCGGGCGGCCAGCCGGCGGTGTCGACCGAGATCGTCGGAGCGCCGGTGCGGCTCCCGACGGAGGAGGCGAGGTCGGTGAGGGCCACCGACAGACCGGCCTGTTCCAGAACCGCCGGGTGCAGCTCACTCAGCGTCGACCGCAGCAACTGCGCCGCGTCGCGCAGCGCACCGTCCACGCGGTCGAGGGTCACCGGATCGGCGGAGTCACGGAGCGTGGCGAGCTCCTGACGCGCCGCCAGTACGTACTGCAGAGCCCCGTCGTGGAGGTTGTCGGCGAGATCCCGGCGTTCGCGTTCCTCGATCTCCATCGTCGCGTCGAGCAATCGGGCGCGTTCGGCGGCGAGCGCCCCGATCGTCCTCACCCGGGATCGTTGTAGGCGGGACAACAGGATCGCGCCGACGGCCAACGCCGCGACGACGAGGATGCGCAAGACGATCACCGACCACGGCTCGCCGTTCGACGTGCGGGCCAGCATGGATGAGGCGGCGTAGACCGCGGTCGTGACGATCACCACGACCGCGCAGGTCCTGGGCTGCAACGCGATCGCCGCGATCATCGGCACGAGGACGAATCCGCTGAGGAGAACGTCGGTGGTCCAACTCAATTCGTTGGACCGGCTGGCGGCGACGGCGAGCGCGGTGAGCAGGAGGAGGTCGATCGGCAGCGCGATCCATGAGTATCGGATCATCGCCGATTCATGGCGGACGACCACGACCGCCCCGCCGATGCACCAGGCCGCGTAGAGAATCGCCGTCACGACGCTGAACGTCTCCGCGTGCGCGGGTGGGTCGAGGCTGACGGTCAGCAACACGAACAGCGACAGGAACAGCCGCAGGACCACCTGGATCCGGATGCCACGGATCGCGTGGTCGATCAGGATGTCGTGGATCCGCGGCTCGTCGGCGAACTCGTCGAGACCCAGATAACGTGTCGCCCCCGCGATCTCGACGCTGCCACCGTCGTCGTCGCCTGGCCTCGAGGGCTCCGCGCTATTCGAGGAGCCCACGGCGCATCGCCTCGGCGACCGCGGCCGCACGGTCGGACACGCCGAGCTTCTCGTAGAGGCGCTGGGTGTGCGTCTTGACCGTCGACGCACCGATGTAGAGCTCGGCGGCGACCTGTGGAATCGACTGTCCGCGTGCAAATCCCGTGAGCACCTGGCGCTCCCGCTCGCTCAGGGCCGGTTCATCACGCTGGGTCTGCGCGCGGATCTCGCCGGCCAGTCCCGCGGCGAGTTCCGGCGGTACCACCGTCTCTCCCTTGGCCACCCGGGTCACCGCGCCGACGATGTCGTCGCGATCGGCGTCCTTCGACAGATAACCGGCCGCACCCTCTTGCAGCGCCCGGAAGACGATCGGACCGTCGGTGACCGCGGACAGCAGCAGCACCCGGGTCGGCAACCCGTCGCGTGACACCGCATGGGCGACCTCGACGCCGGTCATGTGCGGCATTTGGTGGTCGACCACCGCGACGTCGGGTTTCTCCCGACGGATCAGCTCGAGCCCGGCCAGGCCGTCGGCGGCCTCGCCGACGACCCGTACCCGTCCACTGGCCGTCAGGCCACGGGATACACCGTCGCGGAAGAACGGGTGATCGTCGACGACGACCACGGTGACGAGGGTGTCCATTGGAACAGGATAGGTGTGGCGGGCGGCGACGTCGGTCCGATCGGCGCGCAGAGCGTTCCGGGGTTACGGCCACATGTCCGCCTGTGACGATTCGTTTACAGCCCTTGCCCGATCGTGTACGGGTCGTATACAACTGGTGTACGGCCTTGATGTGGTCCGCTTCACACGCAGATCAATGGTCTCGGGGTGGCTCGGTGGTTGCAGCAACAACCACCGAGCCGGACAGCTCCACCTGCACGTCCGGACGTTCGCCTACTGGCAGGTAGGCGCCGGCCGTGCAGTCGTCACGCAACGACGATTCGACTGAGGAGTCGACATATGGCAACTGCCACCACGAAATCTAGCAGTCGTAGATCCCACACCAGCCTTCCGGTGATCGCCGGTTCCAGCCTCGCCGGAACCGCCGTGGAGTGGTACGACTTCTTCCTGTACGGCACCGCGGCCGCGCTGGTGTTCAACGAGGTCTTCTTCCCGGCCGACGACCCGCTCGTCGGCACCATGCTCGCCTTCGCCACCTACGCCGTCGGCTTCATCGCCCGGCCGCTGGGCGCCGCGGTGCTCGGCCACTACGGCGACGTCAAGGGCCGGCGCGCCACCCTCATCGCGAGCCTCATGCTCATGGGTGTCTCGACCTTCCTGATCGCCTTCCTGCCGTCCTACGCCGCGATCGGTGTCGCCGCGCCGCTGCTGCTCGTCTTCCTGCGTCTCGTCCAGGGATTCGCGCTCGGGGGTGAATGGGGCGGCGCGGTGCTGCTGGTCAGCGAGCACGGCGACTCGACGCGCCGTGCGTTCTGGTCGTCCTGGCCCAATCTCGGTCCGCCACTGGGTAATCTGATGGCCGCCGGCGCGCTTGCGATCCTCTCCGGCGTGATGTCCGAGGAAGCGTTCCTGTCGTGGGGCTGGCGAATCGCTTTCGCGCTCTCGGCCGTGATGGTGATCGTCGGGCTCGTCCTGCGCCTCTACGTCGCCGAGACACCGCTCTTCGAGAAGTCGCAGCAGACAGCGAAGTCCGAGACCCGCCGCATGCCCTTGGGCGACGCTGTCCGCGGCTACTGGCGCCAGATCCTGCTCGCAGCATTCACCCGCTTCGGCGAGAACGCCGGCTTCTACATCTTCTCGCTCTTCGTCATCACGTATCTGACCCAGATCCTCGACCTCGACCGCTCGACCGGACTGATCGCCGTGATGATCGGAATGGTCGTGGCGCTGGTGACGATCCCGCTGTTCGCGATCCTGGCCGACCGGATCGGCCGGCGCCCCATCTACATCTCGGCGTCGCTGGCCACCATCGTCTGGGCGTTCGCCTTCTTCGGGCTACTCGACACGAAGAACACCCTGGCGATCATCATCGCCGTGTCCGTCGGGCTGCTGATCTTCGCGGCCTACAGCGCGGTGATCGGAGCGTTCTTCTCCGAGCTGTTCCCGACCGAGGTCCGCTATTCCGGTGTCTCCCTGGCGTACAACCTCGCCTCGGTGCTCGCGGGATCGCTCGCGCCGATCATCGCGATCGCTCTCTACAACTGGTTCGACACGGGTTTCGCCATCGGTGCCTACCTCGCCGTCATGGGCCTGATCTCACTGATCGCCGCCATCGTCGCCCGCGAGACGCAGTCGGTGGACCTGGCGACGGTCGGCGATACCGGGCGAGACGATGACTCCGGTGAGAACCCCTCCGCCGCAGCCGAAACGACCACGATCGACACGAAACAGCAGCCGCCCGCTGCCGTTGCTCCGTGACGCTCTGAGAGGAGACAACACCATGTCGACATCGCGCTCCGGCACGGCCACCGCGCCCGAACTCGCCTACGAGTGGCTCAAGCAGACGATCATCACGCTCCCGCGGGACGAAGAGATGTTCCTGTCCGAGGCTCAGGTGGCGGCGTCGTCGGGAATCTCGCGCACCCCGGTCCGGGAGGCCCTGATGCGGCTCGAGGCGGAGGGATTCATCCGCCGGGTCCCACACAAGGGTGCGTATATCCCGGCGCTGTCGGATCGCGATGTCGATGAGGTCATGCAGGCGCGGCGGGTCGTCGAGGAATGGTCGGTGCACGAGGTGGCACCGCGACCGGGACTCGTCCCGGACAAACTGGCGCTCCTCCTGCAACAGCAGGAGGACGACCAGGACCCCGTCGACTTCATCGCCCACGACCTCGAATTCCACACGACGATCATCCGTGCGGCCGGCAACAGCCTCATGGGTGACTTCTACAACTCACTGCGCGATCGCCAGATGCGCATGGGTGTCCGCATCGTCATGAACGACGAGCACCGCAAGAAGCAGGTGCTGGTCGAGCACCGGGCGATCGCGGACGCCATCCGGGCCGGAGACGTCGACGCGGCGGTTCGCAGTGTGCGCGAGCACCTTCGGACCACGCACGACTCCCTGCGCCACTCCCACCTATAGATCTGTACCGAGGAGCCCTTCATGAAGATCGCACTGGTCCAGGTGGCCAGTCCCGACGACGAGACCGGCGCGCATCGCCTCGAACGCGTGCGCACACTCGTCGACGGCCTGCCCGACGACGTCGACCTCATAGTCCTGCCGGAACTGTGGCGGGTCGGTTACAACCACTTCGACGACTATCCGTCGTCGGCCGAGGACCTGTACGGGCCCACCGTGTCGACGATGGCGGCCATCGCACGCCGCCGGAACTGCTTCGTGCACGCCGGCAGCATCGTCGAGGACCGGGGCTCGGAACGCCTGCGCAACACCGCTGTCCTGCTCGGACCGGACGGCACCGTCGTACACCACTACAGCAAGGTACACGTCTTCGGTTACCGCTCACAGGAGGCCCATCTGCTGGAACCCGGTGAGCAGGTCCACGCCGTGGACACCGCCTTCGGTCCGGTCGCGGCGACCACCTGCTACGACCTTCGGTTCCCCGGCCTGTGGGCCGAGATCGGTGCTGCGGGAGCGCAATTGGTGATCGTGCCGGCAGCCTGGCCGATGGCGCGTCGGGAACACTGGCAGTTGCTGACCTCCGCACGCGCCGTCGACAACCAGGTGTTCGTCATCGCATGCAACGCTGCCGGTACCCACGCGGGGGTCGAACTGGCGGGTCACAGCCGCATCGTCGACCCCTGGGGATCGGTTGTCGCCGAGGCCGGTTCGGACGAAGGGGTAATACTCGCCGAGATCGACCCCACCCTGGTCGCCGCCGTCCGGTCGGAGTTCCCGGTGCTCGGCGATCGGCTGCCCGACTATTCCGTCCTGTCCCGTAGAAAGGTCCACTCATGACCGGTACCGACACCCGGGTGCTCAGCTTCACGATCGCCGGCACCGCCGAACAGGTCGACTTCGACACCCTCCGCACACTCGTCGCCGGGTACACCGGACGCGACGAAGCCGCCGTGCGCCACCACATCGACGAACTCGCGGCGATCGGGGTGGCGCCGCCGCCCGAGGTTCCGATGTTCTATCCCGTCGAGCCGGGCAGCATCACCACCGACCCCACCACGGAGGTGCACGGTCGCGAGACCTCCGGTGAGGTCGAGCCGGTGCTGTTGCGCCGCGACGGGCGCTGGTATCTCGGGATCGGTTCCGACCACACCGACCGCCAGCTCGAGACCGTGGACATCGGCGACTCCAAGCGTGCCTGCCCGAAGCCGGTCGGCCGGCAGGTCGTCGAGATCGAGTCCTGGGCCGACTTCGATTGGGACGCATGCCGTGCCCGCAGTTGGGTCGATGGCCGCCTCTATCAAGACGGCGCGTTGTCGGGATTGCGGACGCCGCAGAACCTGCTCGGGATCCTCGCCGAACGTCAGGGCGACGACGGCGCCGACCTGCTTTGTTTCGCGGGTACGTTGCCCCTGCTCGACGGCACTTTCGTCTACGGCACCCGCTGGGATCTCGAACTCACGCTGCCGGACGGGACCGTCCTGACCCACTCCTACACCTCAGATCCGGAAGGACGTTGATGATGCGTACCGGAGCCGATTATCTGTCCTCGCTGAACGACGGGCGCGTGGTGCTCGTCGACGGGCAACAGGTCGATGACGTCACGACCCACCCGGCGTTCGCGCCGGTCGCGGCGACCATCGCCGAGATGTTCGACCTGGCCGCCGATCCCGCGCAGAACATGCAGTACACCGCGCCGGAGACCGGTGCGACTGCCAACCGGACGTTCGGGATCCCGCGCAGCCGTGAGGAACTCCGGCTCCGTCGCGAAGCCATCGAGACCTGGGCCCGGCACACCCACGGCTGGGTCGGTCGCAGCCCCGACCATGTCGGGACCTTCCTCGCATCCTTCGCCGCCCACCCGGAGGTCTTCGCCGGCGAGGGCCGCGACCTGTCGGCCAACGTGACGGCGTTCCACCGGCGTCTGCTGGATGAGAACCTGTATGTCTCCTATGCGATCATCCCGCCGCAGGTCTCGCGGGCGACCACGGCGTCGGGTTGGGAGGGCGAGTTCCTCCAGGCCGGTGTCGTGCGCGAGACCGACGAAGGGATCGTCGTGCGCGGGTCGCAGATGCTCGCCACCGGCGCCGCGATCGCCGACGAGGTGTTCGTCTCCTGTATCAAGCCGCTCGGCCCGGACGACAGCGACTTCGCCGTCTCGTTCGTTGTCCCGGTGGCGACGGAGGGCCTGAAGCTGTACTGCCGGCGGCCGTACGCGCCCGCGGCGACCAGCACCTTCGACTACCCGCTGACCTCGCGGTACGACGAGCCCGACGCCCTGGTGGTGTTCGACGACGTGCTGGTGCCCTGGGATCGGGTCTTCGTCGACCGCGACATCGTCGGCGTGCGCCGTCAGTTCTTCGAGACCGGAGCGCACGTCCTCGGCAACTGGCAGGCGCAGATCCGTTTCGCCACGAAGCTGAAGTTCATCGCCGGCGTGGCCCGGCGGGTGACCCAGGTCAATGGAGTGGACAAGATCCCCAGCGTCCAGGAGAAGCTCGGCGAACTCGCAGCCGTCGTGTCCGGCGTCGAATCCGCGGTGCTGGCAGCGGAATACACGGCGGAGCCGGACGCCTCCGGACAGTGGCTGCCGGGCCGGCAGGCCCTGTACGGGTCGATGGGTCTGCAATCGGAGACCTATCCGCGCGTGCTCGCCATCCTCCGCGACCTGGTCGGCGGTGGGGTGCTGCAGCTGCCCTCCAGTGTGCACGACCTCACGAGCTCGTTGACCGCCAAGGACATCCAGCACTATGTGCAGTCGCCGGGCGTGCCGTCCGAAGAGCGCATCAAGCTGTTCAAGCTGGCCTGGGACATCGTCGGTTCCGAGTTCGCCGGCCGGCACCAGCAGTACGAGATGTTCTACGCCGGAGCGCCGTTCGTCGTGAAGGGCGCCTACACCTATCGCAACTACGCCTACGACGACGCACTCGAGGACGTCGCGGGCTTCCTGCAGTCCTACAAGCTCGAAGACGCCTGAGAGGAGCCATCATGGCCAAACCCGAGTACGAATTCTTCCCGGTCACCGACGTCGATTACACCGTCTGCCCCGGTGGGGATCCGAAGATCACCGAACGCATCCTGTCCCGGGACCCCGACGGCAACGTCGCCACCCGCATCCTCCGCTACGAGGCGGGCGCCGACTCCAGCCCGATGGGCGTGCAGAAGCACGACTTCTGGGAAGAGGTCTACATCCTCGAGGGCTCGTTCGTCGACCTGACCCTGGACCAGACCTTCTCGGCCGGTGAGTACGCCTGCCGCCCACCGGGAATGCCGCACGGACCGTGGCGGACCGACGAAGGTGTGCTCGCCTTCGAGGTCCGCTACCGCAGCGCATAGGAGACGATCATGACCCTGCCGGCCTTCTCTCGGCCCACTCCCTCTGACATGCGACGCAGCATGGGGAGGTTCACCACCGGTGTCGCGGTCGTCAGCGCCGAGGACTCCGACGGCGAACCATGCGGCATGACCATCAGTTCGCTGACGTCGGTCAGTCTCGACCCCGCGATCATCCTCGTGTCGCTGACCCACGGATCCCGGACCACGGACGCGGTGGAGGCCGGCGGGCGGTTCGCGGTGTCGATCCTGTCGTCTCGGCAGGAGGCGGTGGCCCGGCGCTTCGCGACCCGGGGCGGGGCTCGCTTCGAAGGGCTGCCGTGTGACCGCACCGCCTGCGGACTGCCGGTGGTCGCCGATGCGCTCGCGCACCTGGAATGCACGGTGCACAGCGCGCACGACATCGGCGACCACCGCGTCTTCTACGGCGACGTGTCCGAGCTGCGATGGCGCGACGGCACCGGCCTGGTGTTCTACTCCGGCCGGTTCGGCGACTTCCGCGACTTCGGTCACGACGAGATGCCCTGGTTGTTCTGAGCTTGTCGACCAGGAACCCGACGCCCCACCACCCCGCGCCCGGTCGCGCAACTCGACGCGATTTGGCAACCTCGGATCGGGGACCGATACCGAGGATCGGAGTGGGGGATGTATCGACCGGACCTGCACCTGGGAGCGCTGAGAGGCCCGCTCCCGCGATCGCCGCTGCATGTGCTGCGGACCTATCTGGCGGTGACGACGCTGCTGTACGCGGTGGGCGTGGCTCTCACGCTGTTCCCGACCGACGACTCGGCGACCCTGTCCGACCCGACCGGGGGACTGGTCGCTGTCGCGCTGGGGCTCGCGGCGCTGGGGTGGCTGTCGGTGCGGCCGCAGCGCCCGCTACCGGCCGTGATCGCGGCGGGTGCCGCCACCCCCGCGGTGATGGCGTTCCACGAGCTGATCAGTGCCGAGTTCCTCTGCATGATCGCGGCGATGTTCCTGGCGATGTACGTCCGTGCCACTCTTCCGCGTCGGCAGGCGTGGGCGTTCATCGGTCTGCTGACCGCGGGATGCGTCGTCGCGCTTGCCGTGGCGCCCGCACCGAAGTATCTCAGCACCTACATCGTCGTCGCCGTCGCCATCCCGGCGGCGGCCGAGTCGTTCGGGTTGCTGACGCGGACGCTGCTCACCGCGGTCTGCTCTGACCCGCTGACCGGTGTGTTCAACCGCGCAGGCTGGGAACTCGCGACCGCGGGGCTCCTCGACGGACGGCGGTCGGCCGCGGCGGTCACGGTGATCTCGTGGTCAGTCGACGACTCCGGGACGACCGACGACCCGCGCGAGAGGGAGCAGCGACTGGTTCGCTGTGCCCGGACCTGCGTCGAATTGCTTCCCGCCGATTCCGCCCTGGCACGCCTGGCCGATTCGGAGTTCGCGATCTGCGTGGTGCACGACGACGATGGTCCACCCGGGCAGGCGGCGGCGTTGATCGAGGAGCTGCGTCGACACCTGCCCGATGCCTCACTCGCGGCGTCCACCGCGCCGGCGCCGGCAGCGGACGTCGCCGCCCTACGCGCGCAGGCGTCGTCCCGCCTGGCGTCCGTCAGACGCAGCGAGCCCGGGCCGGCCCGACGTTCCGATCACCCCGACATGCAGTGAGGCGGGCGGCTCATCCGGGCAACCACCATGTCGAGCCCGCCATCGAGTTCTGCGATCGCGGTCGTGCCGGTGCACATCGAATACGATGCCGCTCATGACCTCGGCCATCGTGGTGGGGGCGGGCCCCAACGGGCTCGCCGCCGCCATCACCCTCGCGCAGCGGGGCATCGAGGTGACCGTGCTGGAGGCGGCCGAGACGATCGGTGGTGGCGCCCGCTCGTCCGAGCGGATCCTGCCCGGCCTGATGCACGACGACGGCGCGGCCGTCCACCCGATCGGGCTGGCATCGCCGTTCTTCCAGAGCCTCGGACTCGCCGACCACGGCCTGGAATGGGGCTGGCCGGAGATCGACCTCGCACACCCGCTCCCCGGCGGACGGGCCGGCGCCATGATGACGTCGCTGGACGAGACCAGTCGGCTTCTCGGGGTCGACGGCCCACGGTGGCGGAGCCTCTTCGGTCCGTTGGCGGAGAACTTCGACGGCCTGGCGCAGGAAGTGCTGGGCCCGCTCCTGCACGTGCCGCGTCATCTCGGCCCGCTTGCCCGGTTCGGGCCCGCCGCTCTCCTGCCCGCAACCGTCCTGGGACGGGTGTGGCACACGGACGAGGCGGCGGCCCTGTTCGCCGGGAACGCCGCCCATGGGTGGTACCCGCTCACCCGGCCGACCACTTCTGCGTTCGCGCTGATGTTCGCCGCCATCTCGCATCGGTACGGCTGGCCGATCATCAAGGGCGGGACGGCCCGAATGCCGGAGGCCCTCGCCGCGGTGCTGGCAACGCTGGGCGGCCGCATCGAAACCGGCCATCGGGTCAGCTCCCTCTCCGACCTCCCACCGGCGGATGTGGTCGTGCTCGACCTGGAGCCCGGCGCGGTCGCCGACCTTGCGGGGGACGCACTCCCGAGTCGAGTCCGTAAGGCGTATCGACGGTTTCGGCGGGCGCCCGCCGCGGTCAAACTCGACCTCGCCGTCGACGGCGGAATTCCGTGGCGGGACGAGTTCTCCGGTCGGGCGGGCACCGTGCACGTGTGCGGCTCCGCCGCCGAGGTCGTCGCGTCCGAGGCCGAGATCCATCGTGGCCGGATGCCGGAGCGGCCCTTCGTCCTCGTCGCCCAGCAATATCTGGCCGATCCGGCGCGGTCGGTCGGTGACGTCCATCCGGTGTACGTCTATGCACATGTGCCGCATGGCTACAGCGGCGACGCCACGAACGCCGTGCTCGCGCAGCTGGAACGATTCGCGCCGGGGACGCGCGATCGGATCGTCGGGTCCGTCGTGCGCACGCCCGCAGATCTCGCCGCGAGCAATGCCAACCTCGTCGGCGGCGACATCATCGGCGGGGCAAACGATCCCCTCCAGGTCGTGATGCGCCCCCGGATCGCGGCCGACCCGTATGCCACCGGAATCCCGGGTGTCTACATCTGCTCGGCGTCCACGCCACCGGGCGCCGGAGTGCACGGAATGTGTGGCCACAACGCGGCTCTGAGTGCACTGCGCCGGCTCGGCCCGTAGATCAGAGTCGCGATTGCCCGCGAGAACCCCCGGCGCTGCCGCTAGTGGTGTGTCTCGGTTTTAGCTAACTCCTTGTTCGAGTGCGGCGCGGGCGCGGGCGACCTTGGCCAGGATCGACCTGGAGGTTGCGGTCCAGACATATGGTGTCGGGTTGTCGTTGTGGGCGTTGAGGTATTCCTCGATGCTCTCGATGAGGTCGGGCACGCTGGCGAAGATCCCACGGCGGATGTTCTTGTCGGTCAACTCCCGAAACCAGCGTTCGACCTGGTTGAGCCACGACGACGAGGTCGGGGTGAAATGGAAGTGAAAACGTTTGTGCCGCTCCAACCATCGCAGGACTTCGGGATGTTTGTGGGTGCCGTAGTTGTCCAGGATC